>NZ_JAEVHN010000132.1:0-12654 GCF_016803375.1 Micromonospora sp. 4G55 | reverse complement strand
CGTGGCGGCGGTGCCGCGGGTGCCTTCGGGCGTCCGGGTGGCCGGCCGACGCGCGGTCGCAAGTCCAAGAAGCAGCGCAGACAGGAGTTCGACAACCTGTCGGCCCCGACCATGAGCTCGGGTGCCCCCCGGGGTCAGGGTCAGGTCGTCCGGCTCTCCCGTGGCGCCTCGCTGTCGGACTTCGCCGACAAGATCAACGCCAACCCGGGTTCGCTGGTCCAGGAGATGTTCAACCTGGGCGAGATGGTCACGGCGACCCAGTCCTGCTCTGACGAGACCCTGCTGCTGCTGGGTGAGCACCTCGGCTTCGACGTGCAGATCGTCAGCCCGGAGGACGAGGACCGCGAGCTGCTCGCGCAGTTCAACATCGACCTCGACGCCGAGGTCGCGGTGGAGCGACTTGTCAGCCGTGCGCCGGTGGTGACCGTCATGGGTCACGTCGACCACGGTAAGACCAAGCTGCTCGACGCGATCCGCAAGGCGAACGTCGTGGCCGGTGAGGCGGGTGGCATCACCCAGCACATCGGTGCCTACCAGGTCCACGTCCCGCACGAGGGCGAGGACCGGGCGGTGACCTTCATCGACACCCCGGGTCACGAGGCGTTCACCGCCATGCGTGCCCGTGGTGCCCAGGTGACGGACATCGTGGTGCTGGTGGTCGCGGCCGACGACGGCGTGATGCCGCAGACGATCGAGGCGTTGAACCACGCCAAGGCGGCTGAGGTGCCGATCGTGGTGGCGGTCAACAAGGTCGACAAGCCCGAGGCCAACCCGGACAAGGTCCGCCAGCAGCTGACCGAGTACGGGCTGGTCGCCGAGGAGTACGGCGGCGACACCATGTTCGTCAACGTGGCCGCCAAGCCGGGTATCGGCATCGACGACCTGCTCGAGGCGGTCCTGCTGACCGCCGACGCGTCGCTGGAGCTGACCGCTCCGATCGACGGGCCGGCGCAGGGTGTGGCCATCGAGGCGCACCTGGACAAGGGCCGCGGTGCGGTGGCGACGGTGCTGGTGCAGAAGGGCACCCTGCGGGCGGGCGACTCCATCGTCGCCGGCGGGGCGCACGGCCGGGTTCGGGCGATGCTCGACGAGAACGGCAACCAGGTCGCCGAGGCAGGGCCGGCCCGTCCGGTGCTCGTCCTCGGTCTGACCGCGGTGCCGGGCGCCGGCGACACCTTCCTCGCGGCGGCCGACGACCGTACGGTGCGGCAGATCGCCGAGCAGCGGCAGGCACGGCGGCGGGCGGCGTCCTTCGCCAACTCCCGCGGTCGGGCCACCCTCGAGACGCTCATGGAGCAGCTCAAGGAGGGCGAGAAGACCTCGCTCAACCTGGTGCTCAAGGGCGACGTCTCCGGTTCCGTGGAGGCCCTCGAGGACGCGCTGTTCAACCTCGACATCCCGGAGGAGGTCCAGCTCAGGATCATCCACCGGGGCGTGGGTGCGATCACCGAGAGCGACGTCATGCTCGCGAGCGCCTCGTCCGAGGCGGTCACGATCATCGGCTTCAACGTGCGGGCCGCCAACAAGGTCCGCGAGATCGCCGACCGCGAGGGCGTGGAGATCCGGTACTACACGGTCATCTACCAGGCCATCGAGGAGATCGACGCCGCGCTCAAGGGTCTGCTCAAGCCGGAGTACGAGGAGGTCGAGCTGGGCAGCGCGGAGATCCGCGACGTCTTCCGCTCGTCCAAGATCGGCAACATCTCCGGTTGTATCGTCCGGTCCGGCATCATCCGCCGCAACGCCAAGGCGCGGCTGCTGCGGGACGGGGCGGTCGTGGCGGACAACCTCACGATCAGCTCCCTCAAGCGGTTCAAGGACGACGCGACGGAGGTCCGCGAGGGCTTCGAGTGTGGTCTGACGCTGGGCGGTTTCAACAACGTCCAGGTCGGCGACATCATCGAGACCTTCGAGATGCGGGAGAAGCCGCGCGCCTGATCCGGTGCTGACACAGTGATCAAGGGGTTTACGCCGTTCGGCGTAAACCCCTTGATCATGTCCGGGGATGTCCGTATCGTCCGGAGCGATGTACACGGGAACCGCGGTCTTCGACCTGCTGCTGCCGGGCGACTCACGCTCGCTCAAGGCCAAGAGATCATATGTACGCCCCATCGTGGCGGCGCTGCGCCGCTTCGAGGTGTCGGCCGCCGAGGTGGGCGCGCTCGACCTGCACGGCCGGGCCGAGATCGGCGTGGCCGTGGTGGCCGCCGAGGCGGCCCACGTGCGCGAGGTGCTCGACTCCTGTGAGCGCCTGGTGGCCGGGCGCCCCGAGGCCGAACTGCTGTCGGTGCGCCGCCGGTTGCACGGCGAGGACGACTGACGCCGGGGTGGCCGTCGCCACCGGCGGTGCCGCGCAACCGGCCCGGCCGCGCGGGTAGTGTTCGACATGTTGGGCGGTCGGTCCCGGCGGTGCCCTGCGCCGTCGTGCCGGCCGGGAGCAGAACGCCCTGGAGGTGGGGGACATGACGGATCCGGCCAAGGTACGCCGGCACGCGGAGCGCATTCGCGAACTGGTCGCGTCGGTGGTGCGGAGCCAGATCAAGGACCCCCGGCTCGGGATGATCACCATCACCGACGCCCGGATCACCGCGGACCTGCGCGACGCCACCGTCTTCTACACGGTGCTCGGTGACGCGGCCGCGCAGGCCAGCACCGCCGCCGCCCTGGAGAGCGCCAAGGGCATGCTGCGCAGCACCGTCGGCAAGGCTCTCGGGCTGCGCCACTCGCCGACCCTGACCTTCGTCCTCGACGACGTGCAGGACCAGGTCAAGCACATCGACGACCTGCTCGCCGCGGCCCGCCAGTCCGACGCCGAGGTGCAGCGGCTGGCGGCCCAGGCCAAGTACGCGGGCGAGGCCCAGCCGTACCGGCTCGACGAGGACGAGGACGAGGGCGCCGAGGGCGACCAGGGCGACGACGAGGGCACCCCGTCGGCCACGGATCGGCGGTGAGCGGCACCCCGGGTGCGGCCGGCGATCTGCTCACCGGGCCGGCCCGCACCGGCCCGGACGAGTCCGACTGGGCCGCCGCCGTCGCGGCGGTACGCCGGCTGCCGGCCGACGCCCGGGTGCTGCTGATCTGTCACGTCAACCCGGACGGCGACGCGCTGGGCAGCATGCTCGGCTTCGGGCTCGGGCTGCGCCGGCTCGGCGTACGGCACCTCCAGGCGACCTTCCCCGGGCCGCCCGAGGTGCCCGAGCCGTTCCGCTGGCTGCCGGGGCTCGACCTGCTGGTGCCGTCGACCGGGGTGTACCCGGATCCGGACCTGGTGGTCTGCTTCGACGCGGCGAGCGAGTCCCGGCTGGGTGAGCTGGTCGACCGCCTCGACACCGCCGGCGACGCGCTGGTCCTCGACCACCACGCCTCCAACACCCGGTTCGGCCGGCTGCACCTGGTCGATCCGGCGGCCGCGGCCACCTCGGTCGTCGTCGACGAGCTGCTCACCCGGCTCGACGTGCCGCTGGACGCGGAGATCGCCCAGTGCCTCTACGTCGCGCTGACCACCGACACCGGGTCGTTCCGGTTCGAGGCCACCACCCCCGCCGTGCACCAGTTCGCGGCCCGGCTGCTGGCCACCGGCATCCGCCCCGGGGACATCTCCCGCCAGGTCTTCGACACCCGGCCGTTCGGCGCCGTCCGGCTCTTCGGCGAGGTGCTGGGCCGGGCCCACCTGGAGCCGTCGGCCGCCGCCGGCCACGGACTGGTCTGGACGTACGCGACCCAGGACGACCTGGCCCGGCACGACCAGCGCCCGTACGTGCTGGAGGCGCTGATCGACTCGGTGCGGTGCACCGCCGAGGCCGACGTGGCCTGCGTGCTCAAGCAGGTCGGCCCGGCCGAGTGGGCCGTGTCGATGCGCAGCAAGGGCGCGGTGGACGTGAGCGCCGTGGCGGTGGCGCTGGGCGGCGGCGGCCACCGGTTCGCCGCCGGGTTCACCGGGGCGGGCAGCGCCGAGGACGTGGTGCGCTCCATCCGGGCCGAGCTGGACGGCGCGCTGATCGCCCGCTGATCTCCGCGCGCCCCGAAGTGTGTTGGTCTTCCCGCGCTGTGTGAGCGCGGGGAGAATCGGAGGATGGAGCAGCCCCCCGAGCTCACCGTCGACCTGCCGCGCGCCTGGGACCGTCCGGTGGTCACGGTGCCGGTGCTGGCCTGCCTCTCGCTGGTCGGTGGACAGCTGCCGTCCTTCTCGACCCAGGCCAACCTGTGGACCCTGGGCACCGGCGGCACGCTGATCTGGCTCGGTCTGGGCAACCGGGTGCCCCGCCGGCCGGCACCGCACCGGCTCGGGCCGGGCGCGCTCTGGTGGGTGCTGCCGGCGGCCGTCTTCGGTGTCCTCGAGGCCGCCACGTTCGTGCTGTCGGTCGGTAACGAGTTCCCCACCTTCTCCCGGCTCGCGGACCCGCTGCTCACCGACGAGCTGGTCCGCTCCGCCGCGTGGTTCGGCTGGCTGGCCGCGTTCTGGGGGCTGGTCCGGCGATGATGCGCACCCTGGCCGTCACCGGCTTCCTGACCGCCCTGCTGCTCTTCGCCGCCGTCGAGTGGGCCTCCCGCCGCCCGGGCTCCCGGGTGCCGTCGCTCGGCGACGTCTGCGCGTACGTGATGCGCTACGAGGTCGGGCCGGTCCCGGTCGGCCGGATCGGCGTGTTCGGCTTCTGGTGGTGGCTGGGTTGGCACTTCCTGGCCCGGTGAGCGCCCCGGCCGCCATCTCGCCCAAATGGCGGGAACTGTGGGCAGCATGTGGACCTGAACGTTAATTTGGGAAACGACCGGGCGCCGCGTCGCGACGCAGGTCGTGGGCGGTGGTGCCACACCCGGCGCCGCCTCCCTCCAGGGTCAGACCGACCCGGGCTCACGCTGCCAGGCGAGCCGCTCCGGTGATCCCGGACCGCCGTCGGGCGCTCAGCAGAACTTGCCCGTAGGGCCGCCGTCCCCGGTGGTCCGCACCCTGGAAGGGACTCCCATGCCGACCAAGCCCAAGCCCGAGACCACCGACGAGGCGCGCGAGCAGATGCGGCGCGCCCTGCAGACCTCGATGGACACCCGTCAGTGACGCTGCCCGACCGGCGGTGACGCCGCCGACGTCCCGCGTCGCCGACGTCACCGCCTCTCGGCCCGGCCCGCCGGCCCGCCCACCACCACCTGGCCCCCTTGCCGGTACCGCCCTGCTAGCGCTATCGGGTCCGCCCGGCGCCCGGCCCGCCGGTCCGCCCGCTGGTGCGGCGAAGGCCGCAGCTCCCGCATCCGAGCGATCGGGGTCCCCGCCGTCCGACCCCTGACCGCTACCGTCGCCCGGTGCGTCGCATCCTGATCGTCGGCAGTTCGGGTGCCGGCAAGAGCACCCTCGCCCGCGCGGTCGCCCGCCGGCTCGACCTGCCGCTGATCCACCTCGACCGGCACTACTGGCGACCCGGCTGGATCCCCGCCGAAGACGCGGCCTTCCGCACCCAGGTGGCCGCGCTCGCCGCCGGCGAGCGCTGGGTGATGGACGGCAACTACGGCGGCACCCTCGATCTCCGCCTGCCCCGCGCCGACCTGTTGGTGCTGGTCGACCTGCCCTGGCCGCTCTGCCTCGCCCGGGTCGTCCGCCGCCGGTGGGGCCGCCGCTCCGCCGACCGCCCCGACCTGCCCGCCGGCTGCCCCGAACGGCTCGACCTGGGCTTCCTGCGCTACCTCTGGCGCTATCCGGGCCGCTCCCGGCCCCGGCTGTTCGCCGCGGTCGCCGCCCACGCACCGGGGTTGCCGGTCGTCCGGCTGCGCAGCCGCCGCCAGGTCCGCCGCTGGCTCGACACCCTCCCCTCCCGCTGAACCACCCTGCGCCTTTCCGTCCGTCCGCCAGCGAGTCGGCCGGGGGGTGATCGACACGGATTGCGGCGGGTCGCGGTCTTCCGGAGCGGGGACACCGCGACACGCCGCATCTGGAGTGGATCATCCGGCCCGCGCCCAGGGGCCGAAGCCGAGGGACCGCCGCCGGCGGGGCGGTCGGCTCGCTGGTCGCGAGGCCGCTCGACCTTCGTGGCGGCCAGCTCGCCGGGCTGCCCTCCCCGCGATGTCCACCGGCCGAGCCGTCCGCGGCAGGCGAGCTGCCAGTGCCCGGGGCGAGCCGCCAGCCCGGAGATGAGCGATCCGAGGGCGTCGCAGGAGTAAGCGCTGACAAGTCTTGCGATCCTTACCTCTCCCGTGCCAGGATCGGCGGCGATGAGTCAGACCGCCACCGCCACCGCGATCGCGCCGCCGCGCCGGATCGCCGCCCTGGCCCTGCCCGCGCTGGTGGTGCTCGCCGCCGAACCGCTCTACGTGCTGGTCGACACGGCCGTGGTCGGGCACCTCGGCCGGGTGCCGCTCGCCGCGCTGGCCGTCGGGGGCACCGTGATGACCCTCACCGCGTGGCTGGGCACCGTGCTCGCGTACGGGATCACCGGCCGGGCGGCCCGGCGGTCAGGGCAGCCGGGCGACGGTGACGAACTCGTTGTAGGTGAAGAGCTTGCCGAGGGCCCGGGGGAAGGGGAACGAGTACTGCCGCACCACGGTCATGCCGAGGTCGCGGGCCGCCTCCGCCGCCTCGGCGAACCCGACGAACCGGACGTGGCTGGCGTCGCTGGCGTACCCGCGCTCCTGCGGGGTGATGAAGACGGCGGTGCCGCCGGAGCGGACGAACGGCAGGTACGAGGAGACCACCTCCAGCGCCTGGCCGGCGGGGAGGTGCTCCAGCAGGTGGGCGGCGAGCAGCGAGTCGAAGGCGTCCGGGCGGGCGTGCTCGGAGCGGAAGAACTCCTCCACCGTGTAAGCCTCGTGCCCGGCGGCCCGGGCGTGCGCGATCGACGTGGCGTTGTGGTCGACCCCGACCGCGCCGTCGCCGAGGTTGGCGAGGTTGCGGCCGAGCCCGCAGCCCACGTCGAGGGTGCGGCCCAGGCCGAGCCGCCGCAGGTTCCACCGGTACGGCGCCTGCACGTCGAGCAGCTGCTTCCAGCGCGCGCCACCCAGGCGTTGCAACCGACGGGTGTAGTCCTCACCCTGGGTGCCCGTTGGAGCGTCCTGCCGTGCTCGACCCATCGCCGGCCCCTTTGCCTGTCGCGGATACGGATGCGGTGCTCGCGCACCTGCCGGTGAGACGCGCAGGGCGTTCCACCGGCTTCCCCCGTACCCGCCGGGGCGGGCTTTCGAACGATGCTACGGATTACCTGGCCGGTCGGCACGACGATCTGGCAGGTGTTTCGAGGCGTGATCGCGGTGTGCACGGACGGTGACCGGAGGTTGGCCACCGTCCGTGGAAGGGCGGTCAGCCCTTCTCGGCACCGGCGGTGAGACCCTCGGTGAGCAGCCGCTCACTGGCGAAGAAGAGGATCACGATGGGCAGGGTGAGGATCACCGACCCGGCCATCAGCACGGTCTTGGGCACCTCGACGCCGTCGGCGAGCAGGGAGAGCCCCAGCGACACCGTCCACCGGTCGGGCTTGTCCACCAGGAAGAGCAGCGCGAAGAGGAACTCGTTCCAGGCGATCATGAAGTCGTAGAGCGCGACCGCCATGATCGACGGGGCGGCCAGGGGCAGGCTGATCCGGCGGATGATGCCGAGCCGGCCGGCCCCGTCGATCGCCGCGGACTCCTCCAGGCTGATCGGGATGGTCTCGAAGTAGTTCTTCAGCATGTAGACCGAGACCGGCAGGGTCTGCGAGATGTAGACGAGCACCAGCCCGAACAGGGAGCCGCGCAGCCCGGCCCGGGTGAAGATCACGAAGAGCGGGATGGCGATGACGATCGACGGAAACAGGTAGACGGCCAGGAACAGGGCGTTGACCTGGCGGCGGCCGAAGAACCGCAGCCGGGAGACGGCGTACGCGCCGGGGATCGCCACCACCAGCGTCAGCAGCGTCGCGGCCAGGGCGACCAGGCCGCTGTTGCGGATGAAGGTGAGGAAACCCTGGCCGCCGTCCTCGGCGGCCTTCAACACCTCGGTGTACGTGGCCACGGTGAGCTCGCCCAGCGGCACCCACAGCGAGCCGGGGTCGAGCAGCAGCCGTTCGATGGGGCGCACCGAGAGCACCAGCATGTACCAGAACGGCAGCACGGTGACCAGCAGGAACGCGGTGATCACCAGCCGGCGCAGCCAGCGCAGCGAGACGGTTTCGATCCGGTCGCGGTCCATCACGCCTCCCTGCGTCCGGCGAAGAAGCGCAGGTAGATCGCGACGAAGACGATCAGCACCACGGCCAGCACGACGGCCTGCGCCGCCGCCGCCCCGATGTCGGTCCGCGCGGTGAGGAACTGGTAGACCCGGACGCTGACCACCTCGGTGCCGGCGGAGCCGCCGGTGAGCAGGTAGACGTCGTCGAACTTGTTGAACGTCATGATGAACCGCAGCACCCCCAGCAGGGCGATCACCGGCATCAGCTGGGGCAGCAGGATGTGCCGGAATCGCTGGGTCGGGGTGGCCCCGTCCACCCGGGCGGCCTCCTCCAGATCGCCGGGGACGGCCTGGAGCCGGGCCAGCAGGAACAGGAACGCGAACGGGAAGTAGCGCCACGCCTCGAACGCGATCACCGTGGCCAGGGCGGTCGAGTCCTGGGACAGGAAGGGGATCGGGGCGTCCCAGCCGAGGAAGCGCTGCCCCCAGTCGTTGACGATGCCGAGCTGGGGGTCGAGCATCACCTGCCAGACGAAGGCCACCGCGACCACCGGCGCCACGTACGGCAGCAGCATCGAGGCCCGGACCAGCGTCCGGCCCCGGAACGGCCGGCGGACCACCAGCGCCGCCGCGAGACCGAGCGCGATCGACCCGAGGGTGCCGCCCAGGCTGTAGAGAACGGTGGTCCACAGCGTGTCGGCGAAGCCCGGCGTGTTCAGCACCCGGTCGAAGTTGCTCAGCGTCAGCTCACCGAAGAGCCCGGTCTTGCGCAGGGTGGCCAGGCGTACCCGTTGGAAGGCCAGCAGCACCGTCCAGACGATCGGGATGCCGATCACCGCGACCACGACGAGCAGGGTCGGCGCCACCAGTGCGAGCCCGGCGCGCGACTCCCGGCGGCGCAGCGTGAGCGGGCGTCGACGGCCGGGGCCGGCCGCTCCCGGGCGGGGGAGCGGCCGGTCTCCGGCGGCGCGGTGGTCAATTGACGCCCGCCTTGATGGCCTCCACGTCCTTCTTCGCCCGGGCGGCCGCCGCGCCGGCGTCGCTCTTGCCGCCGACCACGTCCGCGAGGGCCCTGGGTACGGGCAGTTCGCCCAGGATCGCGCCGACCAGTTTGCCCTGGCCCTGGGTCAGGCCCCAGCGCTGGAAGGTGTCCGGGCTCGTGCGCAGGCCGGTCAGCACCTCCTCGCCGTACACCTCGGAGAGCGGCTTCTTCGCGTCCACCCCGGCCTGGCTGGTGTTCCAGGCGGTGAGGAACTTCTCCTTGTCGTCGGCGGTGCCCTTGCGGACCGGGAAGCGCCCCTCGGGGGACATGCCGAACCAGCGCGGGTAGCCGTCGGAGAGCAGGTACTCCACGAAGGACTTCGCCGGGCCGGCGGCGGCGCCGTCGAGCACCGCCCAGGAGCTGATCTCGCCGTACTGGGCCGGCTCCGCGCCGTTCGGGCCCTTGATGGCGGTGACGAAGCCGCTGTTCTTCGCCAGCCAGCTCGGATCCTTCGCGCACTGGGGACAGGTCGGCTTGGCGTCGTTGCGCAGCCCGGCCAGCTCATCGAGGATGAACGGCGACCAGATCAGCATGGCGGCCTTGCCGGCGAAGTAGGTGGCCCGGGTGGTGTCCACGTCCTGCGCGCCCTTGACGGAGTGGTTGCGCATCAGGTCGCCGTAGAAGCGGAACGCCTCGACACATTCGGGGGAGTCCAGCTTGACCGCGCCGGAGTCGTCGGTGAGCTGGCAGTTGTTGGCCAGCGCCAGGTGCTCGAAGGTCTGCTGGGTGAAGACGTCACCGGGGGCGGTCGCCGCGGTGATGCCGGCGACCCCGCCGGTGTTCAGCTTCGCCGCCGCGGCGGCGATCTTCTCGTAGGTGTCGGGGGCGGGCAGCCCGGCGGCGTCGAAGAGGTCCTTGCGGTAGACCAGCAGCTGCCCCCACCCGTCGCTGGGTACCGAGAGCTGCTTCCCGTCGTCGGAGGTCAGCTCCAGGGCCCGTGGCGAGAAGGTGTCGCGCCCCAGCTTGTCGACGATCTCCTTGTTGGCGTCGGGATGCAGCAGCTCGTTGCCGGCGAGGGTGCGGATGCCGGCGAGCGACACCGATCCGACGACGTCGGGCAGCTCCCCGGCGGCGGCGCTGGAGGCGATGAGGGAGGGGAACTGGTCCTCGTTGACGGTGACCAGCTTGACCTTCACGCCGGTCTTGGCGGTGTAGTCGGCGATGATCGCCTTGGTGGCGGTGACCCGGTCGGCCACGTCCTCAAGGCTCCAGACGGTTATTTCGGAACTGTCGCTTTTGGACTCGTCGTCGCTGCAGGCCAGCAGGCTCGCCCCGGATACTGCGAGGATCAGGGTGGCGGCCAGCATCCGCATCGGAGGGGATGACATCTGTGGCACTCCTCTCGAAGGGTACATGAGGGATTCAACGTCCTGGATTGATCAATTACAAGACATATAGCGATTTTTTGTTAAGATTGAGCCCGGTACGTCCCGGGAGTAGCGCCATGGGCAACTGGGTTGTCTCGCTGGCCGGGCCGCGGCGCGTGAGCCTCGAGCCCTGCCCCACCGATCCGCTCGGCCCGGGCCAGGTCCGGGTCCGCACCTGCTATTCCGGCATCTCCGCCGGCACCGAGCTGACCCTGTTCCGGGGGAGCAACCCCCGGCTCAGCAAGGACTGGGACGACGCCAGCCGGATGTTCGTCCCCCGGCAGACCCCCGTGCCGTACCCGCTGGTCGGGTTCGGCTACGAGGAGGTCGGCGAGATCATCGAGATCGCCGACGACGTGGCCGACCGACATCCCGGCCAGCTCGTCTGGGGCATCTGGGGGCACCGGGCCGAGGCCGTCCTCCCGGCCGGCGCGGTCAACCCGCTCGCCCCCGGGCTCAACCCGCTCGCCGCCGTCTTCGCCCGCCCCGGCGCCATCGCGCTGACCGCCGTGCTCGCCGGGGACCTGCACCTCGGCGACTGGGTCGGGATCTTCGGGCAGGGCGTCATCGGGCTGCTCGCCACCCGGCTGGCCAGCCTCTCCGGGGCCCGGGTGGTCGCCGTGGACCGGGTGCCCGCCCGGCTGGAACGAGCCGCCCGCCTCGGGGCCCGGCGCACCGTCGACGCCGGTGTCGACTCCGCCGCCGCGGTGCTGCGCGAGGCCACCGCAGGCCGGGGCGCGGACGTCTGCCTGGAGCTGTCCGGGGCGTACCCGGCGCTGCACGAGGCGATCCGCGCCACCACCCACGCCGGCCGGGTCGTGGCCGGCGGCTTCTACCAGGGCCAGGCCGACGGGCTCGGCCTCGGCGAGGAGTTCCACCACAACCGGATCCAGCTGGTGGCGGCCCAGGTCTCCGGGCCCGCCCCGGCGCCCGGCCTGGCCGGCCGGTGGTCCGGTGCCCGCATCGCCCACACCTTCATGGACCTGGTGGCCGAGGGCAGCGTCGACCCGCTGCCGCTGGTGAGCCACGTCGTGGACGCCCGCGCGGTGGCCGACGCGCTCGCGTTGCTCGACCGCGGTGCCGGTGACGTCCTACAAGTCGTGCTGGAGTTCTGATGTCCATCCCGCTCGCCTGCCAGGAGCAACTGCTCCCGGGCACCAGCCTGCCCCAGAAGTTCGCCCTCGCCACCGCCCTCGGCTACCAGGGCATCGAGCTGCGCGGCCGCGGCGACCTCGCCCTCGCCCGCCGGCTGCCGGAGCTGCGCCGGGCCCGCGCCGAGGGGGTGGTCATGCCCACCGTCAACTGCTCCCGGGCACCAGCCTGCCCCAGAAGTTCGCCCTCGCCACCGCCCTCGGCTACCAGGGCATCGAGCTGCGCGGCCGCGGCGACCTCGCCCTCGCCCGCCGGCTGCCGGAGCTGCGCCGGGCCCGCGCCGAGGGGGTGGTCATGCCCACCGTCTGCGTGGAGATGGACCACTTCATCGGCGACTTCGACCCGGCGCGCTCCCGCGACGCGGTCGCCAACCTGCGCTCCCAGCTCACCGTGATCGCCGAACTCGGCGGGATCGGCGCGATGACCCCCGCCGCGTGGGGCATGTTCTCCCGCCGGCTGCCCCCGTTCGAGCCGCCCCGCCCGCCCGGCGGCGACCGGCAGGTCCTCGTCGACGCCCTGGGTGACCTCGGCGAGCACGCCCGCGCCGAGGGCGTCACCCTTTTCCTGGAACCGCTCAACCGGTACGAGGACCACATGGTCAACCGGCTCGACGAGGCGGTCGCGCTCTGCGCCGCCGTCGGCCTGCCCTCGGTGCGGGTGGTCGCCGACACCTTCCACATGAACATCGAGGAGGACGACGTGCACGCCGCCCTGCGCGCCGCCGCGCCGTACCTCGGCCACGTGCAGGTCAGCGACTCCAACCGGTTCCAGCCCGGCGCCGGCACCTGGACTGGCCGGCGCTGCTGCGCACGCTGCGCGACATCGGCTACCCGGGCTGGCTGGCGCTGGAGTGCCGGCTGCGTGGCGACCCGGTCCGGGCGCTGCAACAGGCGGCGACCGTGCTCCGGCACGCCCAGCCCCGACAGGCGGCGGCGTGAGCACCGGCGCCGCCCGCCCGTCCGGCCTCGGCG
>NZ_JAEVHN010000131.1:0-12670 GCF_016803375.1 Micromonospora sp. 4G55 | reverse complement strand
CTCACCGTGCAGCGCGCCGCCTACGTCACGAGGCCCAGCGCTACGCCGACCCGCTCCTGCCACCGCTGACCGAGACCCTCGACGAGGTCCGGGCGGTGCTGGCCGGGCCGACGATCGTGCTCGCCGCGCGGGCCGGGCACCGGCTGGTCGGCTCGGTGCGCGCCCGGGTGGCCGGCGACACCGCCCACGTCGGACGGCTCTCGATCGCCCCGGACCAGCAGGGACGCGGCATCGGCAGCCGGCTGCTGGACGCGGTCGAGGCGGCGTGCGCCGGTCGGGCCGCCCGACTCGAACTCTTCACCGGTGCCGAGAGCGCCGACAACCTGCGGTTCTACACGCGGCACGGCTACCGGATCGTCGGGCAACGCCCGGACCCGAACGGGGTACTGCTGGCGGTGCTGGAGAAGCCGCTGGTCACCGCTCGCAGCGCGTCCTGAGGGGGCGGGGGTCAGGCGGCTTCGCGGAGGTCGGCCAGGTCGAGCGGGGTACGCCGGCGCAGCAGCTCCTCCAACTCGGTCACGGTGCCGACCTCGCCGAGCACGTCCTTGCCGCCGCCGAACTCGGCCGGATAGCGGCGGACCAGCCGATAGCGCTGCCGGCCCCGGATCAGCTCCACGCTGACCCGCCACCGCCCGCAGCAGCAGCACACCCACTCCACCCGGCGACGGTAGCTCTGAGCTGCGCAAACGTGATTCGTACGGGAAGGACGGGCGGGACGGACGAGGACACGCCGCACCGCCACCGCCGGTGATCTGCCTCACGACTGTCGGCACCGTCTGATTGACTGGTCGCCGTGGACCTGCCGATCAACCCGCCGGTGGAACCGATGCTGGCCAAGAGCGTGGCGAAACTGCCCACCGAGCCCGGTCTGACGTACGAGCCGAAGTGGGACGGTTTCCGGTGCATCGTGTTCCGCGACGGCGACGAGGTCGAGCTGGCCAGCCGGGGCGGCAAGCTGATGACGCGATACTTCCCCGAGGTGGTCGAGCAGGCCCGCCGGCAGCTGCCCGAGCGGTGCGCCGTCGACGGTGAGCTGATCGTGATCCGCCGGGACGGTCCGAGCGGCCAGCCCCGGCTCGACTTCGAGCTGCTCGCCCAGCGCATCCACCCGGCCGCCTCCCGGGTGAAGCTGCTGGCCGAGACGACCCCGGCCGACTTCGTCGCCTTCGACCTGCTCGCCCTCGGCGACGAGCTGCTGCTCGACGAGCCGTACCCGCGCCGCCGGGCCCGGCTGGAGCAGGCGCTGGCCGGCGTCCGCCCGCCGGTGCACGTCACCCAGGTGACCACCGACCCGGAGACGGCCCGCCGCTGGTTCGACGTGTTCGAGGGCGCCGGGCTGGACGGGTTGATCGTCAAGCCGGCCGAGCTGCCGTACGAGCCGGGCAAGCGGTCGATGTTCAAGGTCAAGCACGCCCGGACGGCCGACGTGGTGGTGGCGGGCTTCCGCTGGCACAAGTCCGGCCCGGTGGTCGGCTCGCTCCTGCTCGGCCTCTACGACGACGCCGGGGTGCTGCACCACGTCGGGGTGAGCGCCTCGTTCACCATGGCCCGGCGCGCGGAGCTGCTGGAGGAGCTGGCCCCCTACCGGGACATCGGCGACGAGCATCCGTGGGTGCACGGCGACCACGAGCGTGGCCAGCGCATCCCGGGCGGGGTGAGCCGCTGGACCGGCACCAAGAACCTGGAATGGGAGCCGCTCCGCCCCGAGCTGGTGGTCGAGGTGGCCTACGACGCGATGGAGGGCGACCGGTTCCGGCACACCGCCCGGTTCGTCCGCTGGCGACCCGACCGCGACCCCCGGTCCTGCCGTTACGACCAGCTCGACCGGCCGGTTCGCTTCGACGTGGACCAGGTGCTGCGCGGCGACCCGACGGCCACCGTGGAGCCGGCCGCCGCCGGCCCGGCGTAGCCTGGCGGTCGACACGATCATGGAGGCTCGCTGGTGACCCCCACTGCCCACCTCGTCCGCCGGGTCCGGCTCACCGTCGCCGGGCTCGCCGCGGCGGCGCTGCTCGCCATGCCAGCCGCGTCGCTGCAGTTCGGCCTAGTCATGCTGCTCGCACTGCTCGGCTACGTCCTGGTGGACCGAGGTGTACGCCGCGTGAGGTGGGCCGTCGCCGCCGGTATCGGGCTACTTGCCGTGGTGGCGGCGATGAGACTGCGTTGGGCACGCCGTTCATGCTCGGCACCGACGCGACGATCACCTCTGCCGATCCGCACACCGGCCAGCAGGTCCGCGTGACCATCACCAACGGTGCCGCGACCTACCAACCGGCGGAAGCGGTGATCGTGTACGCGGCCACCGGTGCGACCGGCCGCTCGGTCGATACCTGCTGCTCCACCATCAACTTCTTCACCAACGCCTCCAGGCCCAGGCGTGGATCGCCGCTCATCCCGGTCTGGCCGCCACCGTCCTCGACCAGGACCAGGCCGTCACGCTAGGCCGCGACATCTTGGAGCCGCTGCTCGCCTCGGGAGGGCGGGGTTTCAGAATCGGACACCAAGGCGCAGGCCCGCCCAATGCTGAGATCGGATGGGATCAGGGCCGCGGGGGCCGGCGCCTGTGGGGGCATGCCATTTCACGCCAGGCCTTGGTGCCGGACAGTTCATCATTGCTGCAAGCGTGGGTGGTCCATCTCATTCCAGAACGCAAGCATGCGGTAGCGCCGTCGGGGATTGACAGATTCAGCCGGTCAAGTTGGGCCGTCTAGGCGGACGTGGAGGCGTCGACCGTCCGAGCTCAGGTGAAGGTGCGCTGCTGGGGCGACGTCAAAGCGCCACAGGCTGGATGGCGGTGCTTGTAGGGCGTGCACCATGGCGGCGCGCACGATGATGGGGTGGGTGACGGCCAGGACCCGCAGACCACTATCGATGTACGTGTCGAGCCAGCCGCCGATCCGGGTAATGAGCGTGGCTATCGTCTCGCCGCCGTGGGGTGCGGCGCGGGGGTCGGTCAGCCATGACCGCAGGCCGTCAGGGTCGTCGGCAGCGATCTCGGCAAGGGTACGGCCGGTCCACTGCCCGTAGTCGCCGTCGGCGAGGTCCGCCACGATCGTGGGGGTGCATCCGCTCACCATTTGCGCGGTCTCGACGGCTGCCTCCGCGGGGCTGCTGAGGCACGCGTCCGCCCTGTTGATGGCGGGGTTGCGGGCCAGGGCGAGGGCGGCGCGGCGGCCGCCCTCGTCCAGGCCGGTTTCTCCAGCGGCGAAGGTCGCGTGTCGTAGCGCGGGCGTGTGGGCGTGGGCGACGAGGCGCACGCTGGTTGTTGCCATGGCCCGAGGGCTAGTTCCTTGTCGGTCTGCCCGCCGACAGCGCTGCCTGCGGCGTTGCGACGTGGCAGCAGCGCCGCGAAGGCCAGTCCGGTGCCCGTCCACAGCACCAGTTGCGTGCCGAGCGAGGCGGCGCGGAAGTCCCACAGCAGCCTCGCGGGGAAGTCGCCGGGTACTTCGTTCACCGAGGGCAACGCCGCATAGGCGATTACGGTGACGGATAGGAACGCTGAGGCCGCGGCGGCGCTGCGCAGCGCCGCCGATGCGCGGACGGACTGGTACGCGAGCGCGCCAGCCCACACTGCGACCAGACCGAGGACAACCATGGCCAGGTAGCTGCCGGTCCGTTGGTTGATCGTGTCGGGATTGCCGACCGCGGGCGGGTTGGCCGGGTACTTGATGAACGGGAGGAGGACCACGCCGAGCAGCGCGGCGGCTGCCAATGCGATGGCGGCGTGGGCATCCTCGCGGATGCGCAGCCGCCGGCGCAGCAGCGCGTACGCCGTGGCGAGCAGCCCGCCCATCGCGGTGCCGAACAGGCCGGTGGCGAGGAACAACCCGCCGCGCTGGCCGTCGCGGCTGACCAAGTCATCAGCGTGATGATCGACGCCTGTCGGAGCGGTATGACTGGCCTGCTCTTCGATGGCGATGGCGGCCTCGACGGAGGGTTCCCCGACGAGATAGGCGAAGCCGCCCGCAAGCAGGCCAGCGATCAGGCCCGCCATCACACCCCGCAGGAGCAGCGCAGCGAAAGTAGGTGTGGTGTTGCCGGTGGTCAGTGGCACGGCACACCGAGCAGGTGGCGGCCGTCGTGCATCAGCTCGTGCAGGTACATGCCGCTGCGCGACACCGCGCCCTGGTCGAACGCGACGAGATAGGCCAGCAGGAGAAGCACGGCGACGACGGCCAGCGCCGTCCACCACAGCCGGGCGCCCACTGGCAACTGGAGAACGGGGCGAGCAGGGGTAGAGCTGGACATGCGACTAGAACCTCCTACGGGGATGACGCGTCCCCTTCGACAGGACTGCGACGACGGAGCGTCCTGGCTCGCGGCTCCCGCCGTGACGGGGGAGCCGCTTACAGTGGCGCGACCGCACCGGGCTTTCACCGGTTTCCCTCACACCGCCGCAGATGGCGATCTGACGCTAACGGTGGGGCACCGATCGGTCAACAGTCGACCGATGTGAGCAAGGTCGGCAAGTGAGTGGACGGTCGAGGACGGCGTGGCCCCTCCGGGACCTCGCAGGCTGCGTCGTGCGCCTCAGGTCATGCCGGCCCGCGGCCGACGAGCGCCCCGCAGTCTCTCCTTGACGGCTCGGATTTGCTGCCGCTGGCCCGCGGCGTTCCGGACCGGCGGCGGGGTGACGCAGTCTGCCCTGGTGATGTGGGCAGGGCCAGCCGGTGCGACGCGGGTGAATTCCCGCGCCGCGGCGGTGGCGGTCATGGTCGCGGTGTTTCTCGTGCTGCACGCTCTGCAGTGCGCCACCGGTCTGGACGCGCCCCGCCCAGCAGTGGCCCCCGTCGCGCATGCGCTGGCCGATACCGGCGCTGCCGGTGCCCCCGTGGCGCTCGTCGATGGCACGGACACGCCTGCTCCCGTCCTGACGCACGGGCATCACGAACCGGCGGATGACGGGGGTATCGCGGTGACCGCGTGCCTGATTCTGCTGGTAGCCGCTGGTGCCGTGCTGCTGGACGTCCTGCGCCGGTGGGTTTTGCGCGTCGCCGCCGGCCGGAAGTTGACGCCGCGGGTTCAGGGACGGCTCTCGGGCGGCTTTAGCTTGGCGCAGTTGTGCGTGCTGCGGACGTGATCAGGCGCTGAGGTTTCGGACCGGCGGCGTCGCCGGCTGGTACCGCCCGGTTCGAGGGCGGTTCGGGCCGGGTGGGGCCGCTCGCCTCGTTGATTTCCCGTCCGCGCCGTCCTGTTGGTACGGTGACGTACGCGGCGAGGGCACCACCAGGGTCGTGGCGCGGTTCGGTCCGCGGGACTGGCGCAGGCAGGGCAGCGACTACGTGATCCGCCATACGCTGCGCAACGTCGAGGGAGACATGTACGCCCGCGTACGTGGCACGACTCGCTGCGCCTGAGCGCCACCGACATCGCTGGCAACACGGTGACGCAGACGATCCAGCGGGCCTACCGCATCGCCTGACCCACGGCCGAGTCCGGGGCGGCTCCATGCCGGTGCCGCCCCGGACTGCGGCGTCCGCCGACCAGCCGAACGTTGGGCCCTGCGGCGGGCGGCGCTCGAAGATGCCGAACAGTCGATGGCTGTACGACGTCCCTTTACAGGCATGCCCTTCGATCGACATGATCGTTAGAGACGGTAGCCGCGCGCTGCAGAGCATGCTCAACGCCTGCAGCTCCTGACCACGCAGATCCGGCCCGGCGGCGCTATGGGGGATGCGACCGCCGGCCGGGCCCTGGGCCGTCACTGGGGTGGAAACGAGGCGGCATCCCCGTCTTGCTTGCGCCAACTGCCGCCGGCGTCAGAAGGCGCTGGATCATGGCGAGGGCTTCGGACTCGGTGTCGAAATCCCACCGCAGCACCCGACCCGTCTCGGCATCGCCAGCGCGGGCGATGACTTTCCACCGGGCCTCGCTGTAGTCGAGGGCCCGAACCGGCGGTGCGAGGACCAAAAACTTTTGGTGGTTTCCTACAAATGACGGGTGGGTGGTTCGGTGATAGCGCCATGGCGCTCCCGGTCGGCAGGCGGAAGGGTAACCACTACCGGGAGCCGTCGTCTCGCGGCGCGCACGCCATGGGTCTACCAAAAGGGGTCAATCGGGTGTTCAACCGTGTCGCCATCGTCAACCGTGGTGAGGCTGCCATGCGGCTCATCCACGCGGTCCGAGAGTTGGCTGCGGAGACCGGCGTCCCGATCGAGACCGTCGCCCTCTACACCGACGTCGACCGCACCGCGACCTTCGTACGTGCGGCGGACATCGCCTACGACCTCGGTCCGGCATCCGCCCGCCCGTACCTCAATCTGGCGACGCTGGAGCGGGCCCTGATCGAGGCCGGGGCCGACGCCGCGTGGGTCGGCTGGGGTTTCGTCGCCGAGGATCCGGCGTTCGCGGAGCTGTGCGAGAAGATCGGGGTCACCTTCGTCGGGCCGAGCGCGGAGGCCATGCGCCAGCTCGGCGACAAGATCGGCGCGAAGCTGATCGCCGAGGAGGTCGGCGTGCCGGTCGCGCCGTGGAGCCGCGGCGCCGTCGAGACGCTGGACGCCGCCCGGGCCGCGGCGGCCCAGATCGGCTACCCGCTGATGCTGAAGGCGACCGCGGGCGGTGGCGGGCGCGGCATCCGCGTGATCAGAAACGAGGACGAGCTCGCCGACGCGTACGAGCGCACCAGCCAGGAGGCGGCGCGGGCGTTCGGCAGCGGCGTCGTGTTCCTGGAGCGCCTGGTCACCGGGGCCCGGCACGTGGAGGTCCAGGTGATCGCCGACGGGCAGGGCACCGCGTGGGCGCTCGGTGTCCGCGACTGCTCGGTGCAGCGACGCAACCAGAAGGTCATCGAGGAGTCGGCGTCGCCGGTGCTCAGCCCGGCGCAGGCAGCCGAGCTCAAGGCGTCGGCCGAACGGCTGGCCGTGGCGGTCGGTTACCGGGGCGCGGCGACCGTCGAGTTCCTGTACCACCCCGGCGAACGGGTGTTCGCGTTCCTCGAGGTCAACACCCGCCTGCAGGTCGAGCACCCGATCACCGAGTTGACCACCGGGTTCGATCTCGTCAAGGCGCAGCTGCACGTCGCCTCCGGTGGGCGACTCGACGGCGAGCCGCCCGCGGAGCGCGGGCACGCCATCGAGGCCCGGCTGAACGCCGAGGACCCCGACCGTGACTTCGCGCCGTCGCCGGGTCGGATCGCGCGGCTGGACCTGCCCACCGGCCCGGGCATCCGGGTGGACACCGGCGTCAGCGAGGGTGACACCATTCCGGCCAACTTCGACTCGATGATCGCCAAGATCATCGCGTACGGCCGTGACCGACACGAGGCGCTCGGCAAGCTGCGCCGGGCGATGGCGAACACCACGGTGATCATCGATGGTGGGGCGACGAACAAGAGCTTCGTCCTCGACCTGCTCGACCAGCCCGAGGTGATCGACGCCAGCGCGGACACCGGCTGGATCGACCGCGTCCGAGGTGAGGGCAGGCTCGTCGCGCACCGGCATTCCGCGGTCGCGCTGGCCGCCGCCGCCATCGAGGCGTACGAGGAGGAGGAGCGCGTCGAGCGGCAGCGGCTGCTGTCGACGGCGTCCGGCGGGCGCCCGCAGGTGCAGCACCGCAGCGGCCGGCCGCTCGACCTCAAACTGCGCGGCGTCACCTACCGCATGCGCGTGGCGCGGGTCGGCGCGCACCGGTTCCGCGTCGGCATCGAGGCGGGTTCCGCCGTACGCACCGCCGACGTCGAACTTGACCGCTTTGACCAGCACACCGGCCACATCGTCGTCAACGGCTCCCGGTACCGCCTGCTCACCGGCACCCACGGGCCCACCCACCTGGTCGAGGTGGACGGCGTGACGCACCGGGTCAGCCGCGACGAGGGCGGCGTCGTCCGTTCCCCCATGCCCGCGCTGGTCGTCGCCACGCCACTGGAGGCCGGCGACGAGGTCGAGGCGGGCGCGCCGGTGCTGGTGCTCGAAGCTATGAAGATGGAGACGGTGCTGCGGGCGCCGTTCCGGGCGCGGCTGAAGGAGTGCGCCGTCTCTGTGGGCAGCCAGGTGGAGGCCGGTGCGCCGCTGCTGCGGCTGGAGCCACTCACCGACGGGGCTGCCGAGACCGCGAGCGGCCCGGCCGCCGTTCCCGTCGAGCTGGACCTGCCCGCCGCGTCCGAGGAGGTTCCGGCGTACCGGCGCAGCAGGCGCGGCCAGGAGGACCTGCGCGGCCTACTGCTCGGCTTCGACGTCGACCCGCACGACGACCGTCGAGTGCTCGACGATTACCTCACCGCGCGGCGGGCGGCCACCGAGGAGGGTCACCGGCCCCTGGCCGAGGAGCTCGACCTGGTCACCGTGTTCGCCGACCTCACCGAGCTGAGCCGCAACCGGCCGACGGGCGAGGACGGCGACGGCCACGTCTACAGCGCCCGCGAGTACTTCCACACGTACCTGCAGAGCCTCGACATCGAACGGGCCGGCCTGCCCGGTTCGTTCCAGGCCCGGCTCGCCAAGGCGCTCGGGCACTACGGGGTCACCGACCTGGAGCGCTCTCCCGAGCTCGAAGCCGCCGTGTTCCGGATCTTCCTCGCCCAGCAACGGGCGTCCGCCGACGCCACGGTCGTCGCGGCGCTGCTGCGCGCGTGGCTGCGGGAGCCGCCGCCGGACGAGACGCTTCGCGAGCCCGCCGGCCTCGCGCTGGAGCGGCTGGTGGCCGCGACGCAGGTCCGCTTCCCGGTGGTCGCCGACCTCGCCCGCGGCGTGGTGTTCGCCTGGTTCGCCCAGCCGCTGCTGCGCCGCAACCGCGCCCGCGTTTACGCCCAGGTCCGGGGCCACCTTCGTCACCTGGACGCGCACCCGGACGCGCCGGACCGCGCCGAGCGCATCGCGGAGATGGTACGCAGCACCGAGCCGCTGGTCCGGCTGCTCGGCCAGCGGCTCGTGCGCGACCACCTCGACAACACGGTCATGCTGGAGGTGCTGACCCGGCGGTACTACGGCAACAAGGCGCTCATCAGCGTGCGTGCCCGCGAGGTCGCCGGCTGCCGGTTCGTGGTCGCCGAGCGCGCGGACTCCAGCGTGGTCTCCACCGCGGTGAGCTTCGACGCGTTGGGCAGCGCGCTGCGCGGGCTCGCCGAGCTGGCCAGCGACGAGAACGCCGTCGACGCCGACCTCTACCTCGGCTGGGAGGATCAGCCGGAGGACTTCGACGCGATGGCTGCCGCGCTGCTCGAGGTCATCACCGCGCACCCGCTGCCGCGGGTCCGCCGGCTCACCACCACCGTCGCGGGTCGTGGCGGCGCGGTGATGCACCACCACTTCACCTTCCGCCCGTCGGGTACACAGATCACCGAGGACCGGCTGATCCGCGGCCTGCACCCGTACATCGCGCAGCGGATGCAGCTGGAGCGGTTGCACAAGTTCGACCTGACCCGGCTGCCGTCCTCGGACGAGGAGGTCTACCTCTTCCAGTGCGTGGCGCGGGAGAACCCGTCCGACGAGCGCCTCGTCGCGTTCGCCCAGGTGCGCGACCTGACCGAGCTGCGCGACCAGGACGGTCGGCTGGTCGCCCTGCCGACCACCGAGGACGCCATCGCCGCCTGCCTCGACTCGATCCGCCGCGCCCAGTCGCGGCGACCGTCAAAGACGCGCTTCACCACCAACCGGATCGTGGTCTACGTCTGGCCGCCGAGCGAGCTCACCCGCGAGGAGATGGATAAGATCGCCGGGCGCGTGCGCCCGACGACCGGGGGCGCCGGGCTGGAGGAGATCCTGTTCATCGCGCGGCAGCGCGACCGCCGGACCGGCGAGCTGACCAAGATCGCGGTCCGGATCTCCTTCGACGTCACCGGCAACGCCGAGCTGACCATCGGCGAGCCGCCCGTCGAGCCGGTCGAGCCCATCGACGACTACCGGCTGAAGGTGCTGCGCGCGAGCAGCCGCAACACGGTGTACCCGTACGAGCTGACCGGCCTGCTCGGGGACTTCGTCGAGCACGACCTCGACGACCACCACGCGCTGGTGCCCGTGGACCGGCCGAGGGGACGCAACAGCGCCGCCATCGTCGCCGGAGTGGTCACCACGCCGACCGCGCGGCATCCGCAGGGTGTCGCCCGGGTCGTGCTGCTCGGCGACCCGACGAAGTCGCTGGGCGCCCTGTCGGAGCCGGAGTGCCGGCGCGTGATCGCCGCGCTCGACCTGGCGGAGCGGATGCGGGTGCCGCTGGAGTGGTGGGCGCTGTCCGCCGGGGCCCGGATCTCCATGACCTCGGGCACCGAGAACATGGACTGGGTGGCCGCGGCGCTCAAGCGGATCGTCGAGTTCACCCAGGCCGGCGGTGAGATCAACATCGTCGTCGCGGGCATCAACGTCGGCGCGCAGCCGTACTGGAACGCCGAGGCGACAATGCTCATGCACACCAAGGGCGTCCTCGTGATGACGCCGGACTCGGCGATGGTGCTCACCGGCAAGCAGTCGCTCGACTTCTCCGGTGGGGTGTCCGCCGAGGACAACTTCGGCATCGGCGGCTACGACCGGGTGATGGGACCGAACGGGCAGGCGCAGTACTGGGCGCCGAACCTGACCGCCGCGCGGGACGTGCTGATGTCGCACTACGACCACACGTACGTCGCGGCCGGCGAGGAGGCGCCGCGGCGGGCGAGCACCACCGACCCCGTGGACCGTGACATCTCCACCTTCCCGCACGACGTGCCGGGCAGCGCCTTCGGCACCGTCGGCGAGATCTTCTCCGCGGAGGCCAACCCGGAACGCAAGAAGCCGTTCGACATCCGGACCGTGATGCGGGCGCTCTCCGACCAGGACCACCCGGTGCTGGAGCGCTGGGCGGGCATGGCCGACGCGGAGACCGCGGTGGTGCAGGACGTACACCTCGGCGGCATCCCCGTGTGCCTGCTAGGCATCGAGTCACGAGCCGTGCCACGGCGCGGCTTTCCGCCCACCGACGGCCCGGACACCTACACGGCGGGAACGCTCTTCCCCCGGTCGTCGAAGAAGGCCGCGCGGGCGATCAACGCGGCCAGCGGCAACCGGCCGCTGGTGGTGCTGGCGAACCTGTCGGGCTTCGACGGCTCACCGGAGTCGATGCGCAAGCTGCAGTTGGAGTACGGCGCCGAGATCGGCCGGGCGATCGTGAACTTCCGAGGGCCCATCGTCTTCTGCGTGATCTCGCGGTACCACGGCGGCGCGTTCGTGGTGTTCTCGAAGGCGCTGAACCCGAACATGACCGTCCTCGCGCTGGAAGGCTCGTACGCCTCGGTCCTCGGCGGCGCCCCCGCCGCCGCAGTGGTGTTCTCCGCCGACGTCAACGCCCGCACAGCAGCCGACCCCCGGGTGCGGGACCTGGAGGCCCGCGCCGCGGCCGCGGCCGGCACCGCACGCGCCGCATTGACCGCGGAACTCGACGAGCTGCGCTCCTCGGTGCGCGCGGAGAAGCTCGGCGAAGTCGCCACGGAGTTCGACCGCGTTCACAACATCCAGCGCGCCGTCGAGGTCGGCTCGGTGGACGCCGTCATCCGCGCCGCCGAGCTGCGTCCGCGCATCATCGACGCCATCGAGTCGCGCCTGCTCTGACTCCCTGCCCGGCCGGGACTTCCACCAGGGAGTCCCCGGCCGGAGAACGATCTCGATGCTCCGCTGTGGTGCCGATGACCGTAGTGGCGCCTCCTACCGGCAGGAGATCCTCGACGGCCTGTGGGATCGCGGTGTGATCGTTGATCACTTCGGGCGGCTGCCACGACCGCAGGCTGAAACCTCAACTCCACCCTTAACACGGAGGGTTTGAGGTCTCCCTGCGCAGGCCGTTTATCCGCGTTCAACGCCTCAGGTTTCTCCGGTCGACAAAGTCCGAGAAGGCTCCCGGGGTCTTTGCCTGCTCCGTCGCCGTCCTGCGGTACCAGGACGAAGTCAACGTTTGCCTACGCGCTACCTCGCATGCGGGGTCTCCTCGCCGACGCGGCGACCCGCATGGTGGCCAACGAACAGCTCGCCAGATTCGTCTACACCCCTGCCCATCCGGCATGCCAGCCTGCTGGGCCAGGGAGCCCGCCCGCCCGTCCTACGGGGTGGTGGAACGCATGATCGAGGAGGGGCGCGGCGGCTCGGGCCGTCCGCACCGACATCCCGCCGGCGCTGATCACCGCACGCATGGCGCAGGCCTTCGAGGCCGCCATGCGCGACTGGGCTGAGGGTCGGGCGGCGGACGTCGCACCGCACCTAACGCTCCTGCTCGACCTGGCGTTCCAGGGCGTCGAGGCGGCGCGGTAGCGAAGGCGCGTTCTGTCGGGCGGGCACGCCCGACGGGACCCGCCGGGTCATCTCAAGATGGGCGAGCCTCGACGCCGGTGATCCGCAGCCACGAGACGGGGCAGCGACGGGTGTGCGCGACGTTCCTCGGGAGACGGCCATGGTCAGGTGCACCACGGATCTGCCGCCGTCCGGGCGTTCAGTGGGGAAACGCGCGGGGGATGCGTGCGTTGAGGAGTTCGTCGCGGAACGCTTGGATGCGGGTGATGACCTGTCGCCTGCCGATGGTGTTCTCGATGCGGTCGAGGTACAGGCATCGGGCGGCGAGTTTGTCGAGGTCGACGGTGAAGTACATCGCCATCAGCGGGTTGACGAACAGGTCACCGCCGCCGGTGCGCCGGGTGAACCGGACGTCTCCGAACGCGCCGCTGGTGGCGGCGGCGATCTGTCCCTGGACGATGCTCGGCCGGTCCGGGGTGGCG
>NZ_JAEVHN010000130.1:0-12710 GCF_016803375.1 Micromonospora sp. 4G55 | reverse complement strand
CGGGGCGGTCGGCGGGATCCCGCTCGGGTCGCCCGGCTGCGCCGGGCCGCTGCTGGGCGCGCTGGTCACCGGGCGATCCTTCCGAGGGGCTGGGGGTGCCCGTCCGGTCGTCGCCGTCCTGACCGCCGCAGGCGCTCAGCGCCGCGCAGACGACCAGGGCGGCGAGGACCAACCGAGGAGTCTTCATGCCCACTGGGACGTGACCGGCGGGCGATCCGTTCCCGGTCACGCCCGCGCGGCGGCGGCCTTCATGTCCCGCTTGAGCTCCTGCGGCAGCGAGAAGGTCAGCCGCTCGTTGGCGGTGGTGATCTCGTCGACGTCGGTGAAGCCCCGCGCGGCGAGGTGGGTCAGCACGTCCTGCACCAGCTCGTCCGGCACGCTCGCGCCGGACGTGACGCCGACCGTGCCGGCACCGGTCAGCCAGGCGTCGTCGATCTCGTGCGCGAAGTCGACCAGGTACCCGGCGCGGGCCCCGGCGTCCAGGGCGACCTCGACCAGGCGCACCGAGTTGGAGGAGTTGCGCGAGCCGACGACGATCACCACGTCGCACTCGGGGGCGATCTCCTTGACCACGTGCTGCCGGTTGGAGGTGGCGTAGCAGATGTCGTCGCTGGGCGGCGACTGGAGCAGCGGCAGCCGGGACTTGAGCCGGGCGACCGTCTCCAGCGTCTCGTCCACCGACAGCGTGGTCTGGGAGAGCCAGACGACCTTGTTCGGGTCCCGCACGGTGACCTTGTCGACGCCGTCGGGGCCGTCCACCAGCTGGATGTGCGCGGGGGCCTCGCCGGCGGTGCCGATGACCTCCTCGTGCCCCTCGTGGCCGATCAGCAGGATGTCGTAGTCCTCGGCGGCGAACCGCTTCGCCTCCTGGTGCACCTTGGTCACCAGCGGGCAGGTCGCGTCGATCGCCTTCAGCGAGCGCGCCTTCGCCTGCTCGTAGACCTCCGGGGCGACGCCGTGCGCGGAGAAGATGACAGTGGCGCCCTCCGGCACCTCCTCGTTCTCCTCGACGAAGATCGCGCCCTGGGCCTCCAACGTCCGCACCACGTGCTTGTTGTGCACGATCTGCTTGCGCACGTAGATCGGGGCGCCGTAGAGCTTGAGCGCCTCCTCCACGGTCTGCACCGCCCGGTCAACGCCCGCGCAGTAGCCGCGGGGCTTGGCCAGGAGCACGCGCTTGCCGGTCCGGGGGGTCGTCTCAGCCTGGGTCACCCGACCATCGTACGTGCCGGGTTTTCCGCCGGCAGCGGCTGCGACCGTCACCACAGCCGGGGCCGGCGACTGGCGGAAGGGGCGGACCGGCAGCGCGCACGGCCACCGGCCACCATCCGAAACCCACATTTCGGGTACGAAAGGACGCGCGCCCCGGCTCACCGCCCGCCCCGGCGAGCGGCACGCGCTGTCGGGGCTGCCGCAGGTCGTCGGGGGCTGACCGTAGGGTGGGCGGGTGACCGACGCCCCGCGCAGCACCCCGGAGGAGCCCTGGCCGGTCCGGGTGGTCAGCCAGAAAGTCGGCGCCTGGATCGCCAAGCTCGGCTGGGTCTGGGTGGACGGCCAGGTGGCCCAGATCAGCCGCCGTCCCGGCGCCAGCACCGTCTTCCTCACCCTGCGCGACCCGTCCGCCGACCTCAGTCTGACCGTCACCACCAACCGGGACGTGCTCGACTCCGGCGCGCCGGAGCTGCGCGAGGGCGCCCGGGTGGTGCTGCACGCCAAGCCGGAGTTCTACGCGGCCCGGGGCACGCTGAGCCTGCGCGCCGACGAGATCCGCCAGGTGGGGCTCGGCGAGCTGCTGGCCCGGCTGGAGAAGCTCAAGAAGCTGCTCGCGGCGGAGGGGCTCTTCGACCGGTCCCGCAAGCGCCGCCCGCCGTTCCTGCCGCAGCGGGTCGGGCTGATCACCGGGCGCGCCTCGGCCGCCGAGCGGGACGTGCTGACCAACGCCCGGCGGCGCTGGCCGGCGGTGGAGTTCCGCACGGTCAACGTGGCGGTGCAGGGGCCGAGCGCGGTGCCGCAGATCGTCGACGCGTTGAAGGTGCTCGACGCCGATCCGAGCATCGACGTGATCATCCTGGCCCGCGGCGGCGGCGGCATCGAGGACCTGCTGCCCTTCTCCGACGAGGCGCTGTGCCGGGCGGTCTTCGCCTGCCGCACCCCGGTGGTCAGCGCGATCGGCCACGAGACCGACGCACCGCTGGTCGACTACGTCGCCGACGTCCGCGCGTCCACGCCGACCGACGCGGCCAAGCGGGTCGTGCCCGACCTCACCGAGGAGGTCCGCCTCATCGGTCAGGCCCGGTCCCGGCTGGAACGCGCGGTCCGCAACCTGGTCGACCGGGAGTCGCACCGGCTGGGCATGCTCCGTTCCCGACCGGTGCTGGCCCGCCCGCAGGTGATGGTCGACCAGCATGCAGGCCGAGATGAGCCAGTGCGGCGCCGTGGTGTGATCGGCGATCCAGAGCGGCAGGGCGATGTTGAGCAGCCCGAAGTGCATCGACATCAGCCCGTCGAGCACAGTGAAGGCCAGGAAGGGGCGGTCCCGCAGCGCGATCAGCCGGGGCCCCTGCGTGGGCGCCGGCACCGGCGGGACCGGCGCCAGCCGGAGCAGCACCACCGCCGCCAGCAGGTAGGTGACGCAGTCGAGCAGGATCAGCGCGACGTACGCGGCGCGGGTGTCGGCGGCGAGCCCGACGCCGGCGACCACGGCGCCGACCGAGATCCCGACGTTGGTCACGGCGCGCAGCCAGGCTCGGGTGCGGACCCGCTGGTCGGCGGGGACGGCTCCGGCGATCAGCGCGCCCCGGGCACCCCGGCTGGCGGCGTCGGCGACCGCCATCAGCACGCCGACGACCAGGAACGTCGGGAACGACCGGACGGCCACCAGGGCGGCGGTGAAGACGCCGGAGGCGACCAGCGCGGCGAGCTGAATGCCGCGCGGGCCGTGCCGTCGGCCAGGTAGCCCATCGGCGTGCTGGCGATCAGGCTGACCAGCGCGGTGACGGTGAGGCCGACGCCGACCTCGCGCACCGAGAGGCCGACCGAGCGGGTGAGGAAGAGCGCGCTGACGGTCAGCCAGGTGCCCCGGCCGACCGTGTTGACCAGCGTGGAGAGGCGAGGGTCCGGGCCGGCCGTTCGGGAAGCAGGCGCACGCCGACACTCTAACAAGACGTACGTACGGTTTGATGGCCGCCCGGCGAACCCCCTTGTCGCCGACACGTTGCCGATATATCGTCGATGCATCAACGACAGTACGAGAAGGGATCGTGGCATGGGATTCCATCAGCACTTCCACGCGATGCACGAGGCCCGTCGACGCGGGTTCGGCTTCCCGCCCGTCCCGCCGGGCCCGCACCGGCACGGCGGCTGGGGTGGGGGTCGGGGGCGGCCGGGGTCGGGGCCGCGGGCGCCGGCCGAACGTTCGCGGCGCGTGCTGGCGCTGCTCACCGAGGCGGCCGATGCACGGCTACGAGATGATCCAGGAGATCGACTCCCGCACCGGCGGGCCTGGCGGCCCAGCCCCGGCTCGATCTACCCGACCCTCCAGCTGCTGGAGGACGAGGGGGTCATCGAGGCCAGCGCCGACTCCTCCACCGGTGGGCGGAAGCGGTTCGGCCTCACCGAGACCGGCCGCGAGGAGGCCGCCGCCGCGGCGCAGACCCCGCCCTGGGCGGAGTTCGCCGAGAACACCGTCAACAGCTGGCACGACATCCGCGACGCCGGCGCGCAGGCGATGAACGCGCTGCGCCAGGTGATGATGACCGGCACCGACGACCAGCGGGAACGCGCCGCCCAGGTCCTCGACGAGACCCGCCGCAAGCTCTACGCCATCCTCGCCGAATCCGACTGACCCCCACGCCCGCCGTGGACGGCTGGCTGCCGCAGATACAGAGAAAGAGTGGCTATTCCGAGGGGAATAGCCACTCTTTCTCTGAAAGTGCACTCGCGGCGCGGGCGGCGCGCCGGGGCGTGCGGGGTGAAGCGCGGGGGTGGGTCAGTGGACGGTGACGGTGGCGCCGGGGACCAGGTCGCGGAGTTCCTCGGGGATCTCGGCGCCCATCTCGTCGGCGAGGCGGAGCGCCTCCTCGATCAGCGTCTCCACGATCTGCCCCTCGGGCACGGTCTTGATGACCTGGCCCTTGACGAAGATCTGGCCCTTGCCGTTGCCGGAGGCGACGCCGAGGTCGGCCTCGCGGGCCTCACCCGGGCCGTTCACCACGCAGCCCATGACGGCGACGCGCAGCGGCACCGGCAGCCCCTCCAGGCCGGCGGTGACCTCCTCGGCCAGCTTGTAGACGTCGACCTGGGCCCGGCCGCAGGACGGGCAGGAGACGATCTCCAGACCCCGCTCGCGCAGGCCCAGCGACTCCAGGATCTGGTTGCCGACCTTGATCTCCTCGACCGGCGGCGCGGAGAGGGAGACCCGGATGGTGTCGCCGATCCCCTCGGCCAGCAGCGCGCCGAAGGCGACCGCCGACTTGATGGTGCCCTGGAACGCCGGGCCGGCCTCGGTGACGCCCAGGTGCAGCGGGTAGTCGCACTGCTCGGCCAACTGCCGGTACGCCCGGATCATGACCACCGGGTCGTTGTGCTTGACCGAGATTTTGATGTCCCGGAAGCCGTGCTCCTCGAAGAGCGAGCACTCCCAGAGCGCCGACTCGACCAGCGCCTCGGCGGTGGCCTTGCCGTACTTGGCGAGCAGCCGCTTGTCCAGCGAGCCGGCGTTCACGCCGATCCGGATCGGCACGCCGGCCGCGCCGGCCGCCTTGGCGATCTCCTTGACCTTGTCGTCGAACTGCCGGATGTTGCCCGGGTTGACCCGGACGGCGGCGCAGCCGGCGTCGATCGCGGCGAAGACGTACTTCGGCTGGAAGTGGATGTCGGCGATGACCGGGATCTGCGACTTGCGCGCGATCGCCGGCAGCGCCTCGACGTCGTCCTGGCTGGGCACGGCGACCCGGACGATCTGGCAGCCGGAGGCGGTCAGCTCGGCGATCTGCTGGAGGGTGGCGTTGACGTCGGAGGTGAGGGTGGTGGTCATCGACTGCACCGAGACCGGCGCACCGCCACCGACCGGCACCGAGCCGACCATGATCTGGCGGCTGGCCCGACGGGGGGCCAGCGGCGGGGGCGGTACGGCGGGCATACCGAGACTGACAGCGGTCACTTCAGGCACTCACCTTGAGAAGAGCGTGATCGGATTGACGACGTCCGCGGTGATGGTCAGCAGCGTGAACGCGCCACCGACCAGGATCACCGCGTACGTGAGCGGCATGAGCTTCATGTAGTCCACCCGGCCGGGGTCGCGGCGGCCGAGCCGGGCGTACAGCCAGGAGCGGACCCGTTCGAACCAGGCGATGGCGATGTGGCCGCCGTCCACCGGCAGCAGCGGCAGCAGGTTGAACACGCCGACGAAGAAGTTCAGCGAGATGAAGAGCAGGACGAGCATCTGCCAGACGCCGTTCTGCAGCGCCTCGCCGCCCAGTCGGCTGGCGCCGACCACGCTGATCGGGGTGTCCTTGTCCCGCTCGCCACCGGTGATGGCGGTCCAGAGGGCGGGGACCTTCGCCGGGATCCGCTTCAACGCCTCGTACGTGCCGACGGCGAGGTCCTTGGTGTAGCCGGCGGTGGCCGGGATCGCCTCGATCGGGCCGTACGTCACGTTGGCGGGGACGCCGGGCGGCAGGGACGGGCCGGCGACGCCGAGCGCGGAGACGGTGACCAGGGCGCCGTCCGGGTCGTCCAGCGGCTTGCGCTGCACGGCGGCCAGGTTGGCCCGGACCTGGCCCTGCACGCCGTCGCGCTCGTACGTGATGGTGGCCGGCTTGTCCCGCGGCAGGTCGCGCACGGTCTTGACGAGGGCGGTGTAGTCGGCGACCGAGGTGCCGTTCACCGCGACGATCTTGTCGTCGTCGCGCAGCCCGGCCTGCTTGGCGGGGCTGACCGGGTCACCGGGGGCGCATTCGCGGGAGGCGTCAGTGGGGATGACGCAGTCCACGACCTTGACGTGCGCCGGCAGCGGGTTGGGCAGGTCCCGGTTCGGCAGGCCCATGAACATCGCGGCGAGCCAGATGGCGATCACCGCGAGGGCGAAGTGGGTCACCGAGCCGGCGGACATCACGATCGTCCGCTTCCAGACCGGGTAGCGCCACATCGCCCGGTGCTCGTCGCCCGGCTCGACGTCGTCGTCCTGCGGCGTCATCCCGACGATCTTGCAGAAGCCGCCGAGCGGGATGGCCTTGATGCCGTACTCGGTCTCACCGCGGCGGAAGGACCAGAGGGTCGGGCCGAAGCCGACGAAGTAGCGGGTGACCTTCATCCCGAACGCCTTGGCGGTCAGCATGTGACCCGCCTCGTGCAGGCTCACCGAGATGAGAATCCCCAGGGCGATCACGACCACCCCGAGCAGATAGAGCCATCAAGCTTCCTTCCCCGACCCCGAGATGATCTCCTGCGCGTGCGCGCGTGCCCACGACTCGGCCGCGAGCACGTCCTCGACGGTACCTGGTTCGCCGAAATCGGGTGCCTCCTCCAACACCCGGCGCAGGGTGTCGACGATGCCGAGGAAGGGCAGCCGGCCGGCGACGAAGGCCGCGACGCACTCCTCGTTCGCCGCGTTGTAGATCGCCGGGCGGCAGCGGCCGGTCTCGCCGGCGGCCTTGGCCAGGGCGACCGCCGGGAACGCCTCGTCGTCGAGCGGGGCGAACTCCCAGGTGTGCGCGGTGGTCCAGTCGACCGCGGTGGCGGCGTCGGCCACCCGGTCCGGCCAGCCGAGGCCGAGGGCGATCGGCAGCCGCATGTCCGGCGGGCTGGCCTGGGCGAGGGTGGAGCCGTCGACGAACTCGACCATCGAGTGGATCACCGACTGCGGGTGGACCATCACGGTGATGTCGGCGTAGGGCACGTCGAACAGCTCGTGCGCCTCGATCACCTCCAGCGCCTTGTTGACCATGGTGGCGGAGTTGATCGTGACGACCGGGCCCATGTTCCAGGTGGGGTGGGCCAGGGCCTGCGCGGGAGTGACCTCGGTCAGCTCGTCGCGCCGCCGGCCGCGGAACGGCCGCCGCTGGCGGTGACGACCAGCTGGCGCACCTCGCCGCGGGCGCCGCCGCGCAGGCACTGGGCCAGCGCCGAGTGCTCCGAGTCCACCGGCACGATCTGCCCCGGCCGCGTCACCGCGGCCTTGACGAGGGGGCCGCCGGCCACCAGCGACTCCTTGTTGGCCAGGGCGAGGGTACGGCCGGCGCGCAGCGCCGCCAGGGTCGGCGCGAGCCCCAACGACCCGACCACCCCGTTGAGTACGACGTCGCAGGGCCACTGCGCCAGCTCGGTCATGGCGTCCGGGCCGGCGACGATCTTCGGCAGCCGGAAGTCCCCGGTGGCCCAGCCGCGCCGGCTCGCCTCGGCGTAGAAGGCGAGCTGGAGGTCCTGCGCGGCGGAGGACTTCGCCACCCCGACCGCGTCCACGCCCAGCTCCAGGGCCTGCGCGGCGAGCAGCTCGACGTTGCCGCCGCCGGCCCCGAGCGCCACCACCCGGAACCGGTCCGGGTTGCGCCGCACGATGTCGATGGCCTGGGTACCGATCGAGCCGGTGGACCCGAGCAGAACGAGGTCGCGGGGAGTTGTCACGCGGCCATTCTGCCCCGGCGTCGCTGTGCGCCCGCTGGGAGCCTCAGCCCTCGCCGTCCGGGTCCTCGGCCGGCGCCTCCTCGTCGAGGAGTTCGACCTGCCCCCTCCGCTGACCGGGGGTCCGCACGGCGGCATCGCCGCCGGGGCGTCGGCGCGGCCGACGGGTTGCGCCGCCGGCTGTGGGCGGAACCCTGCCACCCGACGGTGGGCAGGAGAGTCGATCAGTCCGAGCCGGGGATCAGGTTCCGCTCCCGCAGCAGGGCGAGCAGGTCGTCCCGGTCCGCCGGTGGCAGGTCGGCGGTCGGTACCGGGAGCACCTGCCGGCCGACCACCGCGAGCACGAGGTCACCCGCCGGGAGGAGACCGGCGTGGGTGACCGCCTCCCAGCGGACCAGCGAGTCGGTCAGGTCGTGATCCGGCGCACCCCGGTCGCGTCGATCTGCCAGGTGGTGCGGCGGCCGTACAGCCGCCAGCAGTGCCGCACGACCCGCCGGAGCAGCAGCTCCGGCACCAGCCAGTAGGCGAGCGCGCCCACGGCCAGCAGCGTCAGCGGCCACGCCCGCGCACCGGTGAGCAGTCCGAACGCCCCCACCAGGGCAAGCACCGCCGCCGGCACCTGGACCACGAGCATGGGCGGCAGGGACGACCGCAGCGCGGCGGCGAGCCGGTCCCGGTCGGGGACGGCGTCGAACGTGATCATCACGACGGGACACGATAGGCCCGGCGCCGCGCCTCCGCTGCCCCCTGGCGGGCGGGTCGCGGTCGGGAAGGACGTATGCCTGGTGAGCGATATGCCTGAGAGGCATAAATATGACTCTCAGGCATATCGCTCACCGGCATGTCCGAGGGGTGGGCACTACCCTGCGTGATCGATCCGGCCGGCGACCTACCGCCGGACGGCCTGCGGCCCCGGCTCGACCGGATCGGCGGTGAGCAGTCCCCGGCCGCGTAGGTAAGAGAACAGCTCGGCCCGCTGTTCCGCGCTCAGACCGTGGATCGGCATCGGGAAGAGCTGGTACCGGCTGAGCCGGAACAGTAAGTGGTCGGGAATCGGCTCCACCCCGGTCAGCGCCGCCCAGCGCACGACGCTGTCGGAGAGGGCGTTCACGCAGCGGACGCCCTCGTCGGAGATCGTCCACGTGATCGGGATGCCGTGCATCTTCCAGCTGGCCCGGACCAGCGCCCGCAGGACCAGCGGGGACAGCAGCGTGGCGGTCACCGCGGCGGCGACCCAGGGCACCCCCTCCAGCGGATCTCCGAGGAGCACGTCGACCAGGGCCGGCAGGAGCAGCGCGACCGGGCAGAGCCAGTACAGCAGCAGCGTCCGCCGATAGGCGCGGCGCAGGGCGGCGGTGAGTCGCCGCCGGTCCGGCTGCGTCTCAAAACTGATCATCACGGCGGAAGACGATACGGCCCGCGCGGCATCCCCCGCTGTCCCGGCGGGCGTCAGGCGTCGGCCCGGCGGACGAAGGTCTCCAGCACCTCGCCGCCGTACCAGTCGGTGCTCCGGCCCACGTGCACCATGCCGAGCCGGCGGGCCACCGCCATCGACGGGTCGTTGCCGGGCGGGATCACCGCGTACACCTGCGGGGTGCCGGCGGCGAACTCGCGGGCCAGCACCGCGCGGGCCGCCTCGGTGGCGTACCCGTGTCCCCAGGAGTCCGGGTGCAGGTGCCAGCCCACCTCGATGTCGTCGGTCTCCGTGACGCCGTCCGCGCCCGGCAGCGGCTTGAGGATCAGGGTGCCGGCGACCCGGCCGGTGTCCCGGACCTCCATCGCCCAGGTGCCGTACCGGCCGCCCTGGCCGGCGTGCCGTTTCCGCCAGATGGCCAGCCGGTCCAGGGCCTGGGCCGGGTCGGTCAGCGGCAGGCCGGACGCGGCCAGCCAGCGGGTGATCTCGGTACGCGAGTAGATGTCGAAGATCCGATCCAGGTCCGCCGGGGCGTCGGTCCAGTCCCGCAGCACCAGGCGTTCCGTGGTGAGCACCGTCATGACGCGCGATCGTAATGCGTGCCCCGGGCCAGGAGGGGGAAGGAGGTCGCGATGGGCCACGCATGGCAGCGCACCAAGCGGATCACCAGCGCCGCCTTCCGGCCGGTACGCGGCCGGGACATCTCGCTGCACGCCGCCGCGATCACCTTCTACGGGGGGATCGCCGTGGTGCCGGTGGCGCTGCTGGCGATCTGGCTGACCTCGCTGCTCGTTGGCGGGGAGCGGGTCCGCCGGCTCACCTCGTACGCGGTCAACACGCTGCCGGACGCGATCGGGGCGCCCCGGGCGGTGGAGGCGCTGGTCGCGGCCGGGGTGGAGTTGACCCCGCTGCTCGCGCTGGCCTCCCTGCTGCCGGCGTCGCTCTACGGCGAGGGGCTGCGCCGGGCGTTCGTCTCGGTCGCCACACCGCCGAACCCGGACGAGTCGTTGGTGGGCTGGCGCGGTCGGCTGCTGCTGCTGCCGCTGCTCGCCCCGGCCCCGGCGCTGCTGCTGTCGATCCTGATCGCGCTGCCCACCACCACCCACCTGGTCCGGCAGGGCGGCTGGATCGGCGCGCTCGGCGTGGTGCTGTCGTTCCTGGGGGTGTGGCTGGTGCTCACGCCGGTGCTGATGTGGCTGTTCCGGGTCGTGGGACCCGCCTCCCCGGACTGGCTGTCCACCCTCGTCCTCGGCTCGTTCACGGCGGCGAACCTCTCCGGCTTCCTGCACGGGTTCGTGCTGTTCGCCTCGCTCCCGATCGACCTGGGGGTGCCCTTCGGCGGCTTCGACGAGATCGGCGCGGGCGTCGCGGTGCTGCTCTGGCTCTACCTGTTCCACGTGATCGTGCTGGCGGGCTACTCCGCCACCCTGGCCCTGAGCCGCTGGCGCGCCATCCGCCGCTGAAGCTGTCCCGCCGCTGAAGGCCCTCCCGCCACGGAAGCCCTCCCGCCCGGGGCCGCGCCGCACTAGGCTGCCCGGGCATGAGCGAAGCAAGTGAGCTGCCGGCCCGCGCCGACGTCGTGATCGTCGGATCCGGGCACAACGGGCTGGTCTCCGCCGTCCTGCTGGCCCGGGCCGGGCTGGACGTGCTGGTGCTGGAGGCGGCGGAGCAGATCGGCGGGGCCACCCGCACCGAGAACCCGTTCCCCAAGGTCCCCGGGCTGCGCCACTCCACCGGGTCGTACCTGCTCGGGCTGATGCCGCCGGAGCTGCTCGCCACGCTCGACGTGCGGATCCCGGTGCTGCGCCGCGACCCGCACTACTTCCTGCCCACGCCGGGCGGTATCGGCTCGCCGTACCTGCTCTTCGGCAGCGACACCGCGGCGACCCGCAAGCAGCTCGCGGAGTTCTTCTCCCCCGCCGACGCGGCCGCCGACGACGCGTTGCAGGCCGAACTGGCCCAGCTGCGCGAGGACCTGGCGCCGGCCTGGCTGGCCGAGCCGCTGCCGGTGGAGGAGACCGCCGAGCGGTACGTCCGCCCGGCGCTGCGGCAGGTCTTCGTCGACCTGGTGCGCGGCTCGGTCGCCGATTACCTGGCCCGCTTCGACTTCCGCTCCGAGCTGCTGGTCAGCATGTACGCGGTCACCGACGGCCTCTCCGGCCTCAACGCCGGCCCGGACGACCCCGGCACCGGGCACAACTTCCTGGTCCACAACATGTGCCGGCTGCCCGGCGCGGACGGCACCTGGATGATCGCGCGGGGCGGCATGGGCACCGTCTCGCGGACCTTCGCCGAGGCCGCCCGCGCCGCCGGAGCCACGATCCTTACAGGTACGCCGGTGACCGGGGTGACCCTGGACGCCGGCGGCGCGGCCAGCGGGGTGACGCTCACCGACGGCCGGCACGTCGCCGCCCCGGTGGTGCTCGGCGCCTGCGACCCGTACCGGCTGATGGACCTGCTGCCCGACGGCGCGCTCCCGGCGCCGCTGCACCAGCGGATGACGGCGGTCCGCCGCCCCGGCACCACCCTGAAGCTGAACCTGGCGCTGACCGGGCTGCCCCGCTTCGGCTGCCTGCCGGCGGGGGCGCCGAGCCCGTTCGGCTCCACCATCCACCTGCTCCCCGGCTCGGCCTCGCTGGTCGGCGAGGGCGGCGAGGCGCCGATGGCCGCGCTGCGCGCGATGTGGGCGGACGTGCAGGCCGGTCGGCTGCCCGAGGAGCCGACCATCGAGTGGTACCTGCACACCACCGTCGACCCGTCGCTCTCCGACGAGGCCGGCCACCACTCCTCGGCCCTGTTCGTGCAGTCGGTCCCCTACGAGCTGGCCGGCACCACCTGGGACGAGGCCATGCCCGGGTACGTCGAGAAGCTGATCGCCATCTGCGAGCGGTACGCCCCTGGCACCGGCGATCTGATCGCCGACGCGGTACCGCTGTCCCCGCCCGGCATCGAGGCGCACTTCGGCATCACCGGCGGGCACATCCACCACGTGGACAACACCGTCTCGTTCACCGACCGCATGCCGTACGCGACCGGCGTCGAGGGCGTCTACGCGGGCAGCGCCGGCTGCCACCCGGCGGGCAGCGTCATCGGCGCCGCCGGCCACAACGCCGCCCGCCGCATCCTCACCGACCTCGGCCGCTGACCGCGGCCCCGGTCTCGGTGGGAACACGGGGCAGGTCGCCGGGGCGGCGGATGAGGGACAGGCCGACGAGCACGAGGTAGAGGACGAGGCTGAGGATCGGGTCGACGAAGACGAAGGCGAAGGCGATCAGGTAGAGCAGCGGGCGCAGCAGCAATCGCCGCGCGACCGCCCGGGCCAGCCGGGGATCCAGGTCGGGGTGGAGCAGCCGGTGCCGGCGGGCCCACCACCAGCTCAAGTTGAAGAAGAGCGACTCACCGAGCACGGTGCCGACGTAGAGGGCGGCGGTCAGCCGCTGTTCGGGCGCGCTGCCGCGCAGGTTGTCCGAGAGCAGATCGGCGGTGAACGGGATCGCGGCGACGAAGAGCAGCACGAGCAGGTTGAACACCAGCAGCATCTGATCCACCCGGACCACGTACCGCCACATGTTGTGATGGCCGAGCCAGATCTGGCCGGCGATCCCGAAGGTGATCACGTACGCCAGGTAGGACGGCCAGGCCTGGGCGAGGGCGTCGGGAAGCTCCCGCCCGCCCG
>NZ_JAEVHN010000129.1:0-12723 GCF_016803375.1 Micromonospora sp. 4G55 | reverse complement strand
TGGACCCCGCGGCGCAGCCGGTGCCAACCGAAGATCCACATGCCGAGGAACGTGGACTCCAGGAAGAACGCCAGCAGCGTCTCGATCGCCAGCGGCGCCCCGAAGACGTTGCCGACGTAGCGCGACAGGCCGCTCCAGTTCAGCCCGAACTGGAACTCCATCACGATGCCGGTGGCGATGCCGAGCACGTAGTTGATCACGTAGAGCTGGCCCCAGAAGCGGGTCAGGCGCTCCCAGGCCGGGTTGCCGGTGAGGAACCAGGCCGTCTGCAGACCCACCAGCAGGGTGACCAGCCCGAGGGTGACCACCACGAAGAGGAAGTGGATCGAGGTGGTGGTGGCGAACTGCAGGCGCGCGAGGAGCAGGGTGTCCATGACCGCTCTCCAGGGGTTGGCTCGCTTGTCGTAGCGATCCTACACGTAGATTGGCTACGCATATCTACTACGAGTCGTCGTAGAGGATGTTACGACACTCTGTAGTAGATGTGGTGCCGAGCTGGCCTCGAAGGTGTGGCTGGATTGCCATCGCGGTCGGGGGGCCAGTGCCGGAGGGCCAAGGGCACCCTTCACCCGCTCTGCTCGCGGAGATCCGGCTCGGCCGGCGGGCGGACGTCCGGCTCAGCCGGGGAGGGCGGCCCGGGTCAGCTGAGGAAGAGGGAGATCGGCAGCGCGACCAGGGTGGTCGCCACCGCCAGCGCGGCGGCTCCGATCAGGCGGGGCGGGCGGTCGGCGACCATCAGCCGCTGCACCCGGGCGTCCAGGTCGCGGTCGCCCATGCCCAGCGCCCCGGCCGGGGTGATCCGGTCCCCGCAGGCCGCGAAGCGGCGCAGCGCGCCCGCCAGCGGCGCCTCGGCGTGCAGTTCGCGGGCCTTGTCGTCGGCCCGCATCTCGACCAGCAGGGCGACCCGCTCGTGCGCGTCGCGTACCCAGCGGAACCAGGGCAGCGCGCGGCAGAGCGCCGTGAACGGCAGCAGCACCAGGTCGTGCCGCTCCTGCGCGTGCGTCCGCTCGTGGGTGAGCACCGCGGCCAGCTCGGCCCGGTCGAGCAGGCTCAACGTGCCGGCGCTGACCACCACGCGGGGCTTCACCCCGGGCAGGCAGTACGCCGCCGCGCTCGGGTGGTCCAGCACCAGCGCCCCGGGCACGGTGGGATCCCGCCGGGCGACCAGGGTCAGCAGGTCCCGGTGGCGGCGCTGCGCGCGGACGCTGGCGTGGATGCTGCGGACGGTGGTGGTGAGCAGGACGGCGCCGATGCCGAAGCCGACGCCGACCAGCCCGAGGTGCACGGCGCCCAGGTCGGCCGGGAGCGTGCCGTGGCTCAGGTCGGTGGCCAGGGCGAGCAGGGCGCTGCCGGTCGGCCGGTCGTACGGGGCCAGACCGAGCGCCATCGGCAGGCCCATCGCGGAGAGGCCGAGCGCCAGCCCGACCGCCTGCCAGCAGACGATCGCGACCCGGGGGGCGCGCCACGTCCAGGTGGACCCGGCGAGGACCTGCGCTGTCAGGTAGCAGGCCAGCATCGACACGGCGAAGTGCACGGCGAAGGCCACGGCTGCCGCCCCTACCTGTCCGTGGCCTCGTCGGCCAGCCTGGCCCGGCCGGCCCGCGGGTCCTCGACCCGGTCGGTCAGCCCGGCCTCGGCGCCCAACGCCGCGCGGAGCACGTCCGCCTCCGTACCGGTGACCGAGCGCGCGAAGCGGACCAGCGCCGCATCCCGGCTGCCGCCGAGGTCCAGCGCGTCGAGCATGAGCTGGGCGATGTGCGCCTCGCGGCTGGCCGCGGCCCGGTACCGCCAGGCCCGCCCCTCCCGCTCGCGCTGCACCATGCCCTTGCCGGCGAGCCGGTCCAGCACGGTCATCACCGTGGTGTACGCCAGCTCACGGCCGTCGAGAGCGTCGGCGACCTCGCGCACGGTCACTCCGTCCGACGTGGCGGGGACCGAGTCCCACAGCACGTCCATCACCGCACGTTCGAGATCACCCAGCCGAGTCACCCCGCAATCCTACCCCGCGTAGTAGGTCATCGGCCGGGCCCGGGGTGCCCACCGGTCGTGACCGCGCCGACTCGTCCGTGACCCACCGGGCGCGCGGGGGACGGTCAGGCGAGCCGGGGGCGGCCGATGAGCGCGGTGCCGGCGACGGTTGATCGATGCCGGCCGTGGCCGTTCAGCCCGACCTGGGCGGTGGGGCTGTCCTGTGCCGGACCACCACCTTTCCGACACCACTTTCGCCTGATAGACGACCTCTAATCTGTGAAGGAGGCGACCATGAGGGTTCGCGTTCGCTGCCTGGCCGTGGTGTCGGCCCTGGCGCTGCTGGTACCGCTCGGCGCGACGCCGGCGGCCGCGGCCGAACCCGCCGCCCCCACCGGGGTGGCCGCCGAGGTCGACGGCCTCGCCATCCGGGTGAGCTGGACGCCCCCACCGGACACCACGGGTGTCACCGGATACCGCGTCAGCACCATTCCCGCCGGCCTGTCCCTGGACGTCCCGGCCGGCGCGGACCAGGCGGTACTGGCCGGGATCCGTCCGAACACGGCATACGTCGCGCAGGTCGCGGCCCTGGCCGGCACCGACGTGTCGCCCGCCACCCCGGCCGAACGCGCCGTCACCGTCACCGCCCCGGGTGGCTCGCTCACCGCCGTCCCGCCGGCCCGGCTGCTCGACACCCGGTCCGGGGTGGGCGCGCCCACGGGAGCCACCCGGCAGGTGACCCTCACCGTGACGGGCCGGGGCGGCATTCCCACCACGAACGTCGCGGCCGTGGCGTTGAACGTCACCGTCACCGGGCCGGCCGGCAACGGCTTCGTCAGCGTGTACCCGGGCGGGACGGCCCGGCCGACGGCGTCCAACGTCAACTTCCTCAAGGGGCAGACGGTCTCGAACCTGGTCGTGGTGCCGGTGGGACAGAGCGGCACCGTCGTGCTGTACTCGTCCGTCACGACCCACCTGGTGGCCGACGCCGCCGGCTGGTTCTCCACCGCCGTTTCCGCGTCACCCGCCGCCGGCCTGTTCCACGGCCTCAGCCCCGCCCGGCTCGCCGACACCCGGGTCGGCCTCGGGGGCGCCACGCCCGGGCCGGGCGGCCGGTTCGATCTCCAGGTGACCGGCGCCGGTGGGGTGCCGGCCGCCGGTGTGTCGGCGGTGGTGCTCAACACCACCGTGGCCGGGTCGACCGCTGCCGGCTTCGTGACGGCCTTTCCGGCGGGGCGGCCACAACCGACGGCGTCGACGGTCAACTTCGCGGCCGGGCAGGTCGTCGCGAACCGGGTGATCGTGCCCGTCGGCAGCGACGGCAAGGTGAGCTTCTACAACCGGGCCGGCTCGACTCCGCTCGTCATCGACGTGACCGGATGGTTCAGCGACGGCTCGGACCCCTCCGCCGGCGGCGGCTACCTGGCCAGCGTGCCACCCACCCGGATCGTCGACACGCGCGTCGGGCTGGGCGCCCCCAAGGCGCCGGTCGCCTCCGGCGCGTCCCTGTCGGTCGCGGCGGCCGGACAGGCGGGCCTGCCACCCGCGACCGCACCGGTCCCGCCGACCGGGATCATCGCCAACGTCACGGCCGTCGGGCCGACCAGCGCCGGCTTCCTGACCGTCTACCCGTCGCTCACCGCCCGGCCCGGCGCGTCCGACCTCAACTTCACGGCGGGCAGGACGGTGCCCAACCTCTCGGTGGCCCCGCTCGGTACCGACGGCCGGATGCTCGTCTACAACCGCGCCGGCGACACGCACGTCCTGGTCGACGTGGTCGGCTACTTCCTCGGCGACAGCGCGGCGCCCAGCAGCACCCAGCAGGCCGAGCCCGGCGACGTCGAGGCCGTGACCGGCGCTCCCGGGGGGACCCGCGAGGTCGTCCTGGCGCCGGCGGCGACCGTGCCGGAGGTCGGCGAGGTGCTCACGGCCGGCGTGGCCCCCGCCACGCCGGACGGACTGCTGGTGAAGGTCACCGACACGGGCACCGACGAGCAGGGCAAACCGGTCCTCACCACCGAGCCGGCGACCCTCCAGGAGGCCTTCGGTGCCGGCCACTTCTCGGTGTCGGCGCCGCTCTCCGCCGAGGACGTCGTACCCGCCGGTGCCGCGGTCGCGCCGGGTCAGGCGGCACTGACGCCGGACCGGATCCAGCGCCGCCTCACCGGAGGCGAGTCGGTCAGTGCGGTGGGGCAGGCGATCAACAAGGCGGTGAGCTGCTCGGGCGGTGGCTCGATCACCGTGGTCGGAAACGTCAGCGTCAGCCCGTCCGTCGACCTCTCGGTCGAGTGGGGCTGGTTCTCCGTGAAGTCGGCGACCTTCACCGGCACCCTCACCCAGGACGCCTCGCTGACCGCCACCGCACAGGCGGCCAGCGGCTGCAAGCTCGGCCCGGTGGCACTGCTGCCCACCCCGATCCGGTTCACCCCGATCACCTTCAACATCGGGCCGGTGCCCGTGGTGGTCACCCCGCAGCTGCAGTTCTACCTCTCCGCCAACGGCACGGTCAGCGCGCAGGTCACCACGGGTGCCTCCCAGCACGCCTCCGGCACCCTGGGGCTGTCCTGGTCCGACGCCGGTCTCCGCCCGATCGCCCAGACGAGCAGCAGCTTCAGCTACACGCCGCCCACCCTCTCCGGCGGAGCGTCGGTGACGGCGAGCGTCGGGCCCCGGCTCGAACTGTTCCTGTACGGGTTGGCCGGCCCGTACCTGACGGCCGGCATCCTCGTGGAGCTCTCGGCCAACCCGGCGGCCGAGCCGTGGTGGACGCTGACCGGTGGCCTGGACGCGGGAGCCGGGATCGCCCTGCCCTCGCTCAACTTCGACAAGAGCAACCCGTCGATCCTGCGCTACCGCAAGGTGCTCGCCCACGCCGCGTGGCCGCAGCACCTCTACGCCGTGGAGTGCCTGAGCACCGACTGTTTCACCTCGTTGCGGCTGGTGCAGACCGACGACCGGGGCGGTGGGAAGCGACAGATCGGCGGCAGCTTCACCGGAGGGCCGAGCTGGCTGGCGGTCAACCCGGCCGGCACCGAGGTGGTCTACCAGCGCAAGGCGAGCCGGGGGATGACCCTCTTCGTCCGTAACGTGGCCACCGGTCAGGACCGGCAGCTCACCTTCCAGGACCCCAACTGCACGTCGGTGGACACTTTCGATGACTACCCGGTGTGGTCTCCGAACGGCGCGACCATCAGCTTCAGTCGCAGCAGCAGCTTCGGCTGGTTCACCTGTCCCACGGACGGCACCTACGTCGTGCCCGCCGGGGGCGGGACGCCGACCCGCGTCTCCACCCGGAGGTGGGACGGGCCGCCGTCCTGGAACCCGTCCAACGACCGGTGGGCGGTGACCACCGCGACGCAGCCGCCGACCCTGTACACGAGCGCGACCAACGGCAGCGGGAAGAAGACCCTCTATACCGGGTCCAGCAGCGACGGCTTCAGCCCCGCCGCGTGGTCACCCGACGGCTCGACGATCGCCTTCGGCACCCACTCCGGCCGGCTCTACGGATACTCGCCGGCGCGCCAGGCTGTGGAGCCTGACGCCGGCCAACTACTGCACGGGCTACCCGGTCGCCTGGGCCCGGGACAGCGAGTCCGTCTTCTACCTCGGGTGCCAGGCGGGTGAACCTCGCACGATCTACCGGGTCGGCGCGGCCTCCAGCGCGACACCCTCGCCCATCGCGTTCGACCACAAGATCATCGCATTGGCGGTGGGCCGCTGACCGATCACACCCCCTTGGGGTGCCAGACCGTCTTGGTCTCCAGCAGCGTGGTCATCCGGGTGATGCCCGGGTCGCGGTCCAGTCGTGGCCCGCCGGGGCGGGACGCAGCACCCGCTTGAGGTTCTGCGCCGCCTTGACCTCCAGCTCCGCCGCCAGTTCGGCGTCGGTCACGCCGCTCAGGTCGAGGGCGTTGACGTCCATGTGCGCGGCCAGCGTCGGCACCGTCTCGGTGATCTTCCCGGTGAGCAGGTTGACCACCCCGCCCGGCAGGTCGGACGTGGCCAGCACCTCGGCCAGGGTCACCGCCGCGAGGGGCTGCGTCGGCGAGGTCGCCACGACCACCGTGTTGCCGGTGACGATCGCCGGGGCGATCACGCTGACCAGGCCGAGCAGCGCCGGCGACTCGGGGGCCACCACGGCGACCACGCCGGTCGGCTCGGGCGCGGACAGGTTGAAGTACGGGCCGGCGACCGGGTTGGCCCCGCCGTACACCTGGGGGAGCTTGTCGGACCAGCCGGCGTACCAGACCCAGCGGTCGACCGCCGCGTCCACCTCGTTGCCCGGCACGCCCAGCGCGACGAACTGCTCGCGTCGGCCCTCCAGCATCTCGGCGACCCGGTAGAGGATCTGACCCCGGTTGTACGCGGTCGCCCCGGCCCATCCCTTCACGGCGGCGCGGGCGGCGAGCACCGCGTCCCGGGCGTCCTTCCGAGACGCCAATGACACGTTCGCGTCCTGCACGAGATACGACCGCCCCGACTCGCTGCGTGGGAACTTCCCGCCGATGAAGAGCTTGTACGTCTTGCGTACCGCGACCCGCTCAGACATTGAGGTAGCCCTCCAGCCCGTGCCGGCCGCCCTCGCGACCGTAGCCCGACTCCTTGTAGCCGCCGAACGGCGAGGTGGGGTCGAACTTGTTGAACGTGTTGGCCCAGACCACGCCGGCGCGGAGCCGGTCGGCCATCCAAAGGATCCGGGAGCCCTTGTCGGTCCAGATTCCGGCCGACAGCCCGTACGGCGTGTTGTTGGCCTTCTCGACGCCTCGGCCGGGGTGCGGAAGGTCAGCACGGACAGCACCGGCCCGAAGATCTCCTCGCGGGCGATCCGGTGCGCCTGGGTGACCCCGGTGAAGATGGTCGGCGCGAACCAGAAGCCCCGCTCGGGCAGCTCGCACGGCGGCGACCAGCGCTCGGCGCCCTCGGCCGCCCCGGCGTCGGAGAGCTCGCGGATCCGCTCCAGCTGGGCGGCGGAGTTGATCGCGCCGATGTCGGTGTTCTTGTCCAGCGGGTCGCCGACGCGCAGCTGGGCCATCCGGCGCTTCAGCGACTCGAGCACCCGGTCGGCGACGTTCTCCTGCACGAGCAGCCGGGAACCGGCGCAGCAGACGTGCCCCTGGTTGAAGAAGATGCCGTTGACGATCCCCTCGACCGCCTGGTCGACCGGGGCGTCGTCGAAGACGATGTTGGCGGCCTTGCCGCCCAGCTCCAGGGTGAGCTTCTTGCGGGTGCCGGCGACCGAGCGGGCGATCGCCCGGCCGACCTCGGTCGAGCCGGTGAAGGCGACCTTGTCCACGCCGGGGTGCTCGACCAGCGCCCGGCCGGTCTCGCCGGCGCCGGTGACGATGTTGACCACGCCGGCCGGCAGCTCGGCCTGCTGGCAGATCTCGGCGAAGAGCAGCGCGGTCAGCGGGGTGGTCTCGGCCGGCTTGAGCACCACCGTGTTGCCGGCGGCCAACGCCGGGGCGATCTTCCAGGCCAGCATCAGCAGCGGGAAGTTCCACGGGATGACCTGCGCGGCGACGCCGACCGGCTTCGGGTCCGACCCGAAGCCGGCGTACGGGAGCTTGTCGGCCCAGCCGGCGTAGTAGAAGAAGTGCGCGGCGACCAGGGGCAGGTCGACGTCGCGGGACTCCTTGATCGGCTTGCCGTTGTCCAGCGACTCCAGCACGGCCAGCTCGCGGGAGCGCTCCTGGATGATCCGGGCGATCCGGTACAGGTACTTGGCCCGGTCCCGGCCCGGCATCGGGCCCCAGACCTTCTCGTACGCGGCCCGGGCGGCGCGGACCGCGCGGTCCACGTCCTGCGCGCCGGCCTCGGCGACCTCGGCGAGGACCTCCTCGGAGGCCGGGTTGATCGACTTGAAGGTGCCGCCGTCGGTCGGGTCGACGAACTCGCCGTCGACGAAGAGCCCGTAGGAGGCTTTCAGGTCCACCACCGAGCGGGACTCGGGGGCGGGAGCGTATTCGAACATCACTCTCAGTCCAGGGTGAAGTAGTCGGGACCGGAGTAGACGCCGGTCGTCAGCTTGGTGCGCTGCATGAGCAGGTCGTTCAGCAGGCTGGAGGCGCCGAAGCGGAACCAGTCCGGGTCCAGCCAGTCCGCGCCGACGGTCTCGTTGACCATGACCAGGTACTTGATGGCGTCCTTGGTGGTCTTGATGCCGCCCGCCGGCTTCACGCCGACCTGCCGCCCGGTGGCGGCGCGGAAGTCGCGGACCGCCTCCAGCATCACCAGCGTCACCGGGAGGGTGGCCGCGACCGGAACCTTGCCGGTGGAGGTCTTGATGAAGTCGCCGCCGGCCAGCATGGCCAGCCAGGAGGCCCGCCGCACGTTGTCGTAGGTGGCCAGCTCGCCAGTCTCCAGGATGACCTTGAGGTGGGCGTCCCCGCAGGCTTCCTTGGTGGCCACGATCTCGTCGTAGACCTCCTTGTAGCGCCCGGCCAGGAACGCGCCCCGGTTGATCACCATGTCGATCTCGTCGGCGCCGGCCTCGACGGCCGCCCGGGTGTCGGCCAGCTTGATCTCCAGCGGCGCCTGACCCGAGGGGAAGGCCGTCGCCACGCTGGCCAGGTGCACGCCGCTGCCGCGCAGCACCTCGGCCACGTACGGGACCATCGCCGGGTAGACGCAGACCGCGCCGACGTGCGGGCAGGTCGGGTCGGCCGGGTCGGGGCGCAGCGCCTTGGCCGCGAGCGCCCGCACCTTGCCCGGGGTGTCCGCGCCTTCCAGGGTGGTCAGGTCGACCATCCGGATGGCCAGGTCGATTGCCTGGGCCTTGGCGGTGGTCTTGATGGAGCGGGTGCCGAGCTGTGCCGCCCGCTGCTCCGCGCCGACCTGGTCCACGCCGGGCAGGCCGTGCAGGAAGGTCCGCAGAGCGGTCTCGGATCGTCCCAGCTCGGAGAGGTCCGACCGGGCCGACGTCGCTGTCGCCGTCATGCCCCGAATACTACGCATCCTGCGGCGCAGTGATCATGGTCACGCCGGCTCTGCCGGCGCCGCCACACGTGAGCGGGGTCGCTGGTCACCCCGCACCCGCACTGCGGGCGCGGGCGGACCGGTAGGTTGAGCGATCGTGGACGTACACGTCATTGACCACCCGCTCGCCCAGTCCCGGCTGACCGCCATGCGGGACGCCCGCACCGACTCGTCGTCGTTCCGGGCCGCGCTGCACGAACTCACCACCATGCTGGTGTACGAGGCCGCGCGCACCTTCCCGGTCGAGAAGTACCCGGTGCAGACCCCGGTCACCGGCACCGAGGGCACCCGGCTGGCCAACCCGCCGCTGCTGGTGCCGGTGCTGCGGGCCGGTCTGGGCATGGCCGACGCCGCGCTCGGCCTGCTGCCGGAGTCCTCGATGGGCTTCGTCGGCCTGGCCCGCGACGAGGAGACGTACGAGCCGCGCGCGTACATGGAGTCGCTGCCCCGGGAACTGGCCGGCAAGCCCGTGCTGGTGCTCGACCCGATGCTGGCCACCGGTGGTTCGCTGGAGCACTCCTGCCGGCTGCTGGCCGACCGGGGCTGCACCGACATCACCGTGCTCTGCGTGCTCGCCGCACCGGTCGGCATCGAGCGGCTGGAACGCTCCGGCCTGCCGTTGCGCCTGGTCACCGCGTCGATCGACGAGGGGCTCAACGACAACATGTTCATCGTGCCGGGCCTCGGCGACGCCGGCGACCGGCAGTTCGGCGGCATGCCCCGGTTCTGAACCGGTCACGGTCCCGGGACGGATCTCGGCGGGTCGGTGCGCGGGTGAGCGCGCAACCGCTACCGTCTCGGGCCATGACTGGTGTTGCGCTCGCCGAAGAGCTGCTGCTGCTGGCGTACGACGACGAGACGGGCCGGGCGACCATGCCCCGGATCAGCCTCGACCTGGGGATGGCCGCCGCCGTCCTGGTCGAGCTGGCCCTGGCCGGGCGGATCGCGTACGCCGACGGGTCCCTGACGGTGACCGACCCGACGCCGGTCGGCGAGCCGATCATCGACGGAGTGCTCGGCCGGATGGCGGCCGACACCCCGCACAGCCCGTCCTCCTGGGTGCAGCGGCTGCGGCACGGCCTGCGCGACCGGATCCTCGGTGACCTGGTCGCCCGGGGCGTGGTCCGGGACGTCGAGGAGACCGAGCTGGACTTCATCGTGGTGCACCGCTACCCGGTGGCGGACGCCTCGGTGGAGGACGACAGCCGGCGGCGGCTGGCCGAGGCGCTCGCCGGCGGGCAGTTGCCCGATGAGCGGACCGCCGCACTGGCCACCCTGGTCGCGGTGCTGCGGATGGAGCCGGCACTCGGCCTGAGCGGCGACGCCGCCGTCGACGCCCGCCGCCGCCTGGAGGAGATCGCCGGCGGCGCCGGCTTCTCCGGCAACGTCAGCCTCGACGACTCGGTCGTCCGCCCCTCCGTCGGTCTGGTCGTCGCCGCCCTCGCCCGGGCCGTAGACCAGGCCCTCGGCAAGCGCCCCTGACCCACCCCGACCCCTGGCCGGCGTTGATCATGAAGTTGGCGGTGCCGGAAATCGCTCTCCCCGCCGCCAACTTCATGATCAACGGTGCCGGTGGGGGTCAGAGGCCGAGGGCTGCCGCGATCTCGGTGCGCAGCGCGGTCACGGCGGCCTGGGCGCGGGTGCGGGCCGCGGCGACGTCGCCGTCGACGACCGCCTCCACCACCTCCAGGTACGCCTTGAGCTTCGGCTCGGTGCCCGAGGGGCGGATCACCACCCGGGCGGCGTCGGTCCGCAGGATCACCACGTCGGAGGCGGGGAGCAGGTCCTCCGCCTCGCCGACCGGCTGCCCGAGCAGGGTGGTCGGGGTGGCCGCCCGGATCCGGGCCATCGCGGTGGCGATCTCCCGCAGGTCGTCGACCCGGACCGAGAGCTGGTCGGTGTGGTGCACGCCGAACTCGGCGGCCAGCTCGTCCAGCCGGTCGGTCAGCGTCCGGCCCTGCGCCTTGAGGCCGGCGGCCAGCTCGGCGACGGTCAGCGCGGCGGTGATGCCGTCCTTGTCGCGGACGTGCTCCGGGGCGACGCAGTAGCCCAGCGCCTCCTCGTACCCGAACACCAGCGGGTGCGCCCCGCCACCGGCCCGGACGATCCACTTGAACCCGGTCAACGTCTCGTCGTACGGCAGGTCCCGCGCCGCGCACATCGCCCGCAGCAGCGACGACGAGACGATCGTGGTGGCGTACAGGCCGGTGACGCCGCGCCGCATCAGGTGGTCGGCGAGCAGGGCGCCCACCTCGTCGCCACGCAGCATCCGCCAGCCCGTCCCACCGTCGCGGACGACCACCGCACACCGGTCCGCGTCCGGGTCGTTGGCGATCGCGATGTCGGCGCCGGTCGAGTCGGCGAGCGCGACCAGCCGGTCCACCGCGCCCGGCTCCTCGGGGTTGGGGAAGTGCACGGTCGGGAAGGCCGGGTCCGGCTCGGCCTGCTCCGGCACCACTCCGGGCACCGGGAAGCCGGCGCGGGCGAAGGCGGCGGTCAGCACCGCGGCGCCGACCCCGTGCAGCGGCGTGTACGCCACGGCCAGGTCGCGCGGGCCGTCCGGCGAGACGACCGCGGCGGCCCGCTGGACGTAGGACGCGACCAGGTCGTCGCCGAGCACCTGACCGGCCGGGCCGAGCGGCACCTCCCCCAGCGGGCCGACCGCCCGGATGGCCGACTCGATCCCCGCGTCGGCCGGCGGCACGATCTGCGCCCCGGCACCGAGCGCCCCACCGAGCTGCGCGCCGAGGTAGACCTTGTAGCCGTTGTCCTGCGGCGGGTTGTGGCTGGCGGTGACCATCACCCCGGCGACCGCGTCGAGGTGCCGCACCGCGTACGCCAGCACCGGGGTGGGCAGCGGCCGGGGCAGCAGCAGCGCGGCCGGCCGCGCCGGTGGCCACCTGGGCGGTGCGCTCGGCGAACTCCCGCGAACCGTGCCGGGCGTCGTACCCGATCACCAGCGGACCCTCGCCGCCCTGGGCGGCGAGCCAGCCGACCAGCCCGGCCGCGGCCTGGGTGACCACGGCGAGGTTCATGCCGTTGGGGCCGGCGCGCAGCGGGCCGCGCAACCCGGCGGTGCCGAAGGTCAGCGGCCCGGCGAACCGGTCGGCCAGCTCCGGCGCGCTCGCCGGCAGCCGGTCGAGCACCGCGCGAAGCTCGTCCCGGCTGGTCGGGTCGGGATCGTCGTCGAGCCACCGCCGGGCCCGGTCGCGAATGTCGTCAAGGTCAGTGGTTTCCGCCGCCATTGCCTATGGATAGCACGGCGGCGGATCACCACGTCCCGGTGGCCTCGACTCAGCCGGCCGCCGTGAGCTGGAACGACTTCACCATCTCGTCGAAGATCGGCTTGCTCTCGGCGAACTTGGCGTCGGTGGCGGAGAGGTAGAACGAGTAGACCTTGCCGTCGTGGACCACGCCCCGCCACACGCCGTGCCGCTTGGTCTCACCGTCGCCGCAGGTGTACTCCAGCTCGGCGGCCGGCTGCCCGGCCAGCTCCGGCTCGGTCATCGCGAGCTGCTCGTACGGCTTCACGCAGGACTTGGAGCGGGTGCGCAGGCCGTTCTCGGCCACCTCCGCCCAGCGGGCCGGCGTGCCGCTCCACTTCTCCGCGAGGATCCGGACCTTCCGGCCGCTGTCCTGCGGGTCGACGTAGTCCACCCAGTCGCCGGCGCTCTTGCGCTCCCGACGCCCCCGCCTCGACCTCGCTATCACCGACGTACCACCGCTCAACAGCCAGCCCTGACGCTCATAACACCGCCACCGAACCCGAGCCGGGGGAGG
>NZ_JAEVHN010000128.1:0-12774 GCF_016803375.1 Micromonospora sp. 4G55 | reverse complement strand
TCGCCCAGGCCGGCAGCGGCCATCTCGCCATTCGCTATCCGACAAATTGGTGCCGATCCCGACTTCACTCCACATTTTGGGGCGACGCGCACTTCCAGCTCATGGGTCACGATCTTGGCCATGCGTCTTTCGTTCGGCCTGCTCGTTGCATCCGTCGCGGCTGGTCTGCTTTCGGTTGCGGCGGCGCTGCTCGCCATGCCAGCCGCGTCGCTGCAGTTCGGCCTAGTCATGCTGCTCGCACTGCTCGGCTACGTCCTGGTGGACCGAGGTGTACGCCGCGTGAGGTGGGCCGTCGCCGCCGGTATCGGGCTACTTGCCGTGGTGGCGGCGATGAGACTGCGTTGGGCACGCCGTTCATGCTCGGCACCGACGCGACGATCACCTCTGCCGATCCGCACACCGGCCAGCAGGTCCGCGTGACCATCACCAACGGTGCCGCGACCTACCAACCGGCGGAAGCGGTGATCGTGTACGCGGCCACCGGTGCGACCGGCCGCTCGGTCGATACCTGCTGCTCCACCATCAACTTCTTCACCAACGCCTCCAGGCCCAGGCGTGGATCGCCGCTCATCCCGGTCTGGCCGCCACCGTCCTCGACCAGGACCAGGCCGTCACGCTAGGCCGCGACATCTTGGAGCCGCTGCTCGCCTCGGGAGGGCGGGGTTTCAGAATCGGACACCAAGGCGCAGGCCCGCCCAATGCTGAGATCGGATGGGATCAGGGCCGCGGGGGCCGGCGCCTGTGGGGGCATGCCATTTCACGCCAGGCCTTGGTGCCGGACAGTTCATCATTGCTGCAAGCGTGGGTGGTCCATCTCATTCCAGAACGCAAGCATGCGGTAGCGCCGTCGGGGATTGACAGATTCAGCCGGTCAAGTTGGGCCGTCTAGGCGGACGTGGAGGCGTCGACCGTCCGAGCTCAGGTGAAGGTGCGCTGCTGGGGCGACGTCAAAGCGCCACAGGCTGGATGGCGGTGCTTGTAGGGCGTGCACCATGGCGGCGCGCACGATGATGGGGTGGGTGACGGCCAGGACCCGCAGACCACTATCGATGTACGTGTCGAGCCAGCCGCCGATCCGGGTAATGAGCGTGGCTATCGTCTCGCCGCCGTGGGGTGCGGCGCGGGGGTCGGTCAGCCATGACCGCAGGCCGTCAGGGTCGTCGGCAGCGATCTCGGCAAGGGTACGGCCGGTCCACTGCCCGTAGTCGCCGTCGGCGAGGTCCGCCACGATCGTGGGGGTGCATCCGCTCACCATTTGCGCGGTCTCGACGGCTGCCTCCGCGGGGCTGCTGAGGCACGCGTCCGCCCTGTTGATGGCGGGGTTGCGGGCCAGGGCGAGGGCGGCGCGGCGGCCGCCCTCGTCCAGGCCGGTTTCTCCAGCGGCGAAGGTCGCGTGTCGTAGCGCGGGCGTGTGGGCGTGGGCGACGAGGCGCACGCTGGTTGTTGCCATGGCCCGAGGGCTAGTTCCTTGTCGGTCTGCCCGCCGACAGCGCTGCCTGCGGCGTTGCGACGTGGCAGCAGCGCCGCGAAGGCCAGTCCGGTGCCCGTCCACAGCACCAGTTGCGTGCCGAGCGAGGCGGCGCGGAAGTCCCACAGCAGCCTCGCGGGGAAGTCGCCGGGTACTTCGTTCACCGAGGGCAACGCCGCATAGGCGATTACGGTGACGGATAGGAACGCTGAGGCCGCGGCGGCGCTGCGCAGCGCCGCCGATGCGCGGACGGACTGGTACGCGAGCGCGCCAGCCCACACTGCGACCAGACCGAGGACAACCATGGCCAGGTAGCTGCCGGTCCGTTGGTTGATCGTGTCGGGATTGCCGACCGCGGGCGGGTTGGCCGGGTACTTGATGAACGGGAGGAGGACCACGCCGAGCAGCGCGGCGGCTGCCAATGCGATGGCGGCGTGGGCATCCTCGCGGATGCGCAGCCGCCGGCGCAGCAGCGCGTACGCCGTGGCGAGCAGCCCGCCCATCGCGGTGCCGAACAGGCCGGTGGCGAGGAACAACCCGCCGCGCTGGCCGTCGCGGCTGACCAAGTCATCAGCGTGATGATCGACGCCTGTCGGAGCGGTATGACTGGCCTGCTCTTCGATGGCGATGGCGGCCTCGACGGAGGGTTCCCCGACGAGATAGGCGAAGCCGCCCGCAAGCAGGCCAGCGATCAGGCCCGCCATCACACCCCGCAGGAGCAGCGCAGCGAAAGTAGGTGTGGTGTTGCCGGTGGTCAGTGGCACGGCACACCGAGCAGGTGGCGGCCGTCGTGCATCAGCTCGTGCAGGTACATGCCGCTGCGCGACACCGCGCCCTGGTCGAACGCGACGAGATAGGCCAGCAGGAGAAGCACGGCGACGACGGCCAGCGCCGTCCACCACAGCCGGGCGCCCACTGGCAACTGGAGAACGGGGCGAGCAGGGGTAGAGCTGGACATGCGACTAGAACCTCCTACGGGGATGACGCGTCCCCTTCGACAGGACTGCGACGACGGAGCGTCCTGGCTCGCGGCTCCCGCCGTGACGGGGGAGCCGCTTACAGTGGCGCGACCGCACCGGGCTTTCACCGGTTTCCCTCACACCGCCGCAGATGGCGATCTGACGCTAACGGTGGGGCACCGATCGGTCAACAGTCGACCGATGTGAGCAAGGTCGGCAAGTGAGTGGACGGTCGAGGACGGCGTGGCCCCTCCGGGACCTCGCAGGCTGCGTCGTGCGCCTCAGGTCATGCCGGCCCGCGGCCGACGAGCGCCCCGCAGTCTCTCCTTGACGGCTCGGATTTGCTGCCGCTGGCCCGCGGCGTTCCGGACCGGCGGCGGGGTGACGCAGTCTGCCCTGGTGATGTGGGCAGGGCCAGCCGGTGCGACGCGGGTGAATTCCCGCGCCGCGGCGGTGGCGGTCATGGTCGCGGTGTTTCTCGTGCTGCACGCTCTGCAGTGCGCCACCGGTCTGGACGCGCCCCGCCCAGCAGTGGCCCCCGTCGCGCATGCGCTGGCCGATACCGGCGCTGCCGGTGCCCCCGTGGCGCTCGTCGATGGCACGGACACGCCTGCTCCCGTCCTGACGCACGGGCATCACGAACCGGCGGATGACGGGGGTATCGCGGTGACCGCGTGCCTGATTCTGCTGGTAGCCGCTGGTGCCGTGCTGCTGGACGTCCTGCGCCGGTGGGTTTTGCGCGTCGCCGCCGGCCGGAAGTTGACGCCGCGGGTTCAGGGACGGCTCTCGGGCGGCTTTAGCTTGGCGCAGTTGTGCGTGCTGCGGACGTGATCAGGCGCTGAGGTTTCGGACCGGCGGCGTCGCCGGCTGGTACCGCCCGGTTCGAGGGCGGTTCGGGCCGGGTGGGGCCGCTCGCCTCGTTGATTTCCCGTCCGCGCCGTCCTGTTGGTACGGTGACGTACGCGGCGAGGGCACCACCAGGGTCGTGGCGCGGTTCGGTCCGCGGGACTGGCGCAGGCAGGGCAGCGACTACGTGATCCGCCATACGCTGCGCAACGTCGAGGGAGACATGTACGCCCGCGTACGTGGCACGACTCGCTGCGCCTGAGCGCCACCGACATCGCTGGCAACACGGTGACGCAGACGATCCAGCGGGCCTACCGCATCGCCTGACCCACGGCCGAGTCCGGGGCGGCTCCATGCCGGTGCCGCCCCGGACTGCGGCGTCCGCCGACCAGCCGAACGTTGGGCCCTGCGGCGGGCGGCGCTCGAAGATGCCGAACAGTCGATGGCTGTACGACGTCCCTTTACAGGCATGCCCTTCGATCGACATGATCGTTAGAGACGGTAGCCGCGCGCTGCAGAGCATGCTCAACGCCTGCAGCTCCTGACCACGCAGATCCGGCCCGGCGGCGCTATGGGGGATGCGACCGCCGGCCGGGCCCTGGGCCGTCACTGGGGTGGAAACGAGGCGGCATCCCCGTCTTGCTTGCGCCAACTGCCGCCGGCGTCAGAAGGCGCTGGATCATGGCGAGGGCTTCGGACTCGGTGTCGAAATCCCACCGCAGCACCCGACCCGTCTCGGCATCGCCAGCGCGGGCGATGACTTTCCACCGGGCCTCGCTGTAGTCGAGGGCCCGAACCGGCGGTGCGAGGACCAAAAACTTTTGGTGGTTTCCTACAAATGACGGGTGGGTGGTTCGGTGATAGCGCCATGGCGCTCCCGGTCGGCAGGCGGAAGGGTAACCACTACCGGGAGCCGTCGTCTCGCGGCGCGCACGCCATGGGTCTACCAAAAGGGGTCAATCGGGTGTTCAACCGTGTCGCCATCGTCAACCGTGGTGAGGCTGCCATGCGGCTCATCCACGCGGTCCGAGAGTTGGCTGCGGAGACCGGCGTCCCGATCGAGACCGTCGCCCTCTACACCGACGTCGACCGCACCGCGACCTTCGTACGTGCGGCGGACATCGCCTACGACCTCGGTCCGGCATCCGCCCGCCCGTACCTCAATCTGGCGACGCTGGAGCGGGCCCTGATCGAGGCCGGGGCCGACGCCGCGTGGGTCGGCTGGGGTTTCGTCGCCGAGGATCCGGCGTTCGCGGAGCTGTGCGAGAAGATCGGGGTCACCTTCGTCGGGCCGAGCGCGGAGGCCATGCGCCAGCTCGGCGACAAGATCGGCGCGAAGCTGATCGCCGAGGAGGTCGGCGTGCCGGTCGCGCCGTGGAGCCGCGGCGCCGTCGAGACGCTGGACGCCGCCCGGGCCGCGGCGGCCCAGATCGGCTACCCGCTGATGCTGAAGGCGACCGCGGGCGGTGGCGGGCGCGGCATCCGCGTGATCAGAAACGAGGACGAGCTCGCCGACGCGTACGAGCGCACCAGCCAGGAGGCGGCGCGGGCGTTCGGCAGCGGCGTCGTGTTCCTGGAGCGCCTGGTCACCGGGGCCCGGCACGTGGAGGTCCAGGTGATCGCCGACGGGCAGGGCACCGCGTGGGCGCTCGGTGTCCGCGACTGCTCGGTGCAGCGACGCAACCAGAAGGTCATCGAGGAGTCGGCGTCGCCGGTGCTCAGCCCGGCGCAGGCAGCCGAGCTCAAGGCGTCGGCCGAACGGCTGGCCGTGGCGGTCGGTTACCGGGGCGCGGCGACCGTCGAGTTCCTGTACCACCCCGGCGAACGGGTGTTCGCGTTCCTCGAGGTCAACACCCGCCTGCAGGTCGAGCACCCGATCACCGAGTTGACCACCGGGTTCGATCTCGTCAAGGCGCAGCTGCACGTCGCCTCCGGTGGGCGACTCGACGGCGAGCCGCCCGCGGAGCGCGGGCACGCCATCGAGGCCCGGCTGAACGCCGAGGACCCCGACCGTGACTTCGCGCCGTCGCCGGGTCGGATCGCGCGGCTGGACCTGCCCACCGGCCCGGGCATCCGGGTGGACACCGGCGTCAGCGAGGGTGACACCATTCCGGCCAACTTCGACTCGATGATCGCCAAGATCATCGCGTACGGCCGTGACCGACACGAGGCGCTCGGCAAGCTGCGCCGGGCGATGGCGAACACCACGGTGATCATCGATGGTGGGGCGACGAACAAGAGCTTCGTCCTCGACCTGCTCGACCAGCCCGAGGTGATCGACGCCAGCGCGGACACCGGCTGGATCGACCGCGTCCGAGGTGAGGGCAGGCTCGTCGCGCACCGGCATTCCGCGGTCGCGCTGGCCGCCGCCGCCATCGAGGCGTACGAGGAGGAGGAGCGCGTCGAGCGGCAGCGGCTGCTGTCGACGGCGTCCGGCGGGCGCCCGCAGGTGCAGCACCGCAGCGGCCGGCCGCTCGACCTCAAACTGCGCGGCGTCACCTACCGCATGCGCGTGGCGCGGGTCGGCGCGCACCGGTTCCGCGTCGGCATCGAGGCGGGTTCCGCCGTACGCACCGCCGACGTCGAACTTGACCGCTTTGACCAGCACACCGGCCACATCGTCGTCAACGGCTCCCGGTACCGCCTGCTCACCGGCACCCACGGGCCCACCCACCTGGTCGAGGTGGACGGCGTGACGCACCGGGTCAGCCGCGACGAGGGCGGCGTCGTCCGTTCCCCCATGCCCGCGCTGGTCGTCGCCACGCCACTGGAGGCCGGCGACGAGGTCGAGGCGGGCGCGCCGGTGCTGGTGCTCGAAGCTATGAAGATGGAGACGGTGCTGCGGGCGCCGTTCCGGGCGCGGCTGAAGGAGTGCGCCGTCTCTGTGGGCAGCCAGGTGGAGGCCGGTGCGCCGCTGCTGCGGCTGGAGCCACTCACCGACGGGGCTGCCGAGACCGCGAGCGGCCCGGCCGCCGTTCCCGTCGAGCTGGACCTGCCCGCCGCGTCCGAGGAGGTTCCGGCGTACCGGCGCAGCAGGCGCGGCCAGGAGGACCTGCGCGGCCTACTGCTCGGCTTCGACGTCGACCCGCACGACGACCGTCGAGTGCTCGACGATTACCTCACCGCGCGGCGGGCGGCCACCGAGGAGGGTCACCGGCCCCTGGCCGAGGAGCTCGACCTGGTCACCGTGTTCGCCGACCTCACCGAGCTGAGCCGCAACCGGCCGACGGGCGAGGACGGCGACGGCCACGTCTACAGCGCCCGCGAGTACTTCCACACGTACCTGCAGAGCCTCGACATCGAACGGGCCGGCCTGCCCGGTTCGTTCCAGGCCCGGCTCGCCAAGGCGCTCGGGCACTACGGGGTCACCGACCTGGAGCGCTCTCCCGAGCTCGAAGCCGCCGTGTTCCGGATCTTCCTCGCCCAGCAACGGGCGTCCGCCGACGCCACGGTCGTCGCGGCGCTGCTGCGCGCGTGGCTGCGGGAGCCGCCGCCGGACGAGACGCTTCGCGAGCCCGCCGGCCTCGCGCTGGAGCGGCTGGTGGCCGCGACGCAGGTCCGCTTCCCGGTGGTCGCCGACCTCGCCCGCGGCGTGGTGTTCGCCTGGTTCGCCCAGCCGCTGCTGCGCCGCAACCGCGCCCGCGTTTACGCCCAGGTCCGGGGCCACCTTCGTCACCTGGACGCGCACCCGGACGCGCCGGACCGCGCCGAGCGCATCGCGGAGATGGTACGCAGCACCGAGCCGCTGGTCCGGCTGCTCGGCCAGCGGCTCGTGCGCGACCACCTCGACAACACGGTCATGCTGGAGGTGCTGACCCGGCGGTACTACGGCAACAAGGCGCTCATCAGCGTGCGTGCCCGCGAGGTCGCCGGCTGCCGGTTCGTGGTCGCCGAGCGCGCGGACTCCAGCGTGGTCTCCACCGCGGTGAGCTTCGACGCGTTGGGCAGCGCGCTGCGCGGGCTCGCCGAGCTGGCCAGCGACGAGAACGCCGTCGACGCCGACCTCTACCTCGGCTGGGAGGATCAGCCGGAGGACTTCGACGCGATGGCTGCCGCGCTGCTCGAGGTCATCACCGCGCACCCGCTGCCGCGGGTCCGCCGGCTCACCACCACCGTCGCGGGTCGTGGCGGCGCGGTGATGCACCACCACTTCACCTTCCGCCCGTCGGGTACACAGATCACCGAGGACCGGCTGATCCGCGGCCTGCACCCGTACATCGCGCAGCGGATGCAGCTGGAGCGGTTGCACAAGTTCGACCTGACCCGGCTGCCGTCCTCGGACGAGGAGGTCTACCTCTTCCAGTGCGTGGCGCGGGAGAACCCGTCCGACGAGCGCCTCGTCGCGTTCGCCCAGGTGCGCGACCTGACCGAGCTGCGCGACCAGGACGGTCGGCTGGTCGCCCTGCCGACCACCGAGGACGCCATCGCCGCCTGCCTCGACTCGATCCGCCGCGCCCAGTCGCGGCGACCGTCAAAGACGCGCTTCACCACCAACCGGATCGTGGTCTACGTCTGGCCGCCGAGCGAGCTCACCCGCGAGGAGATGGATAAGATCGCCGGGCGCGTGCGCCCGACGACCGGGGGCGCCGGGCTGGAGGAGATCCTGTTCATCGCGCGGCAGCGCGACCGCCGGACCGGCGAGCTGACCAAGATCGCGGTCCGGATCTCCTTCGACGTCACCGGCAACGCCGAGCTGACCATCGGCGAGCCGCCCGTCGAGCCGGTCGAGCCCATCGACGACTACCGGCTGAAGGTGCTGCGCGCGAGCAGCCGCAACACGGTGTACCCGTACGAGCTGACCGGCCTGCTCGGGGACTTCGTCGAGCACGACCTCGACGACCACCACGCGCTGGTGCCCGTGGACCGGCCGAGGGGACGCAACAGCGCCGCCATCGTCGCCGGAGTGGTCACCACGCCGACCGCGCGGCATCCGCAGGGTGTCGCCCGGGTCGTGCTGCTCGGCGACCCGACGAAGTCGCTGGGCGCCCTGTCGGAGCCGGAGTGCCGGCGCGTGATCGCCGCGCTCGACCTGGCGGAGCGGATGCGGGTGCCGCTGGAGTGGTGGGCGCTGTCCGCCGGGGCCCGGATCTCCATGACCTCGGGCACCGAGAACATGGACTGGGTGGCCGCGGCGCTCAAGCGGATCGTCGAGTTCACCCAGGCCGGCGGTGAGATCAACATCGTCGTCGCGGGCATCAACGTCGGCGCGCAGCCGTACTGGAACGCCGAGGCGACAATGCTCATGCACACCAAGGGCGTCCTCGTGATGACGCCGGACTCGGCGATGGTGCTCACCGGCAAGCAGTCGCTCGACTTCTCCGGTGGGGTGTCCGCCGAGGACAACTTCGGCATCGGCGGCTACGACCGGGTGATGGGACCGAACGGGCAGGCGCAGTACTGGGCGCCGAACCTGACCGCCGCGCGGGACGTGCTGATGTCGCACTACGACCACACGTACGTCGCGGCCGGCGAGGAGGCGCCGCGGCGGGCGAGCACCACCGACCCCGTGGACCGTGACATCTCCACCTTCCCGCACGACGTGCCGGGCAGCGCCTTCGGCACCGTCGGCGAGATCTTCTCCGCGGAGGCCAACCCGGAACGCAAGAAGCCGTTCGACATCCGGACCGTGATGCGGGCGCTCTCCGACCAGGACCACCCGGTGCTGGAGCGCTGGGCGGGCATGGCCGACGCGGAGACCGCGGTGGTGCAGGACGTACACCTCGGCGGCATCCCCGTGTGCCTGCTAGGCATCGAGTCACGAGCCGTGCCACGGCGCGGCTTTCCGCCCACCGACGGCCCGGACACCTACACGGCGGGAACGCTCTTCCCCCGGTCGTCGAAGAAGGCCGCGCGGGCGATCAACGCGGCCAGCGGCAACCGGCCGCTGGTGGTGCTGGCGAACCTGTCGGGCTTCGACGGCTCACCGGAGTCGATGCGCAAGCTGCAGTTGGAGTACGGCGCCGAGATCGGCCGGGCGATCGTGAACTTCCGAGGGCCCATCGTCTTCTGCGTGATCTCGCGGTACCACGGCGGCGCGTTCGTGGTGTTCTCGAAGGCGCTGAACCCGAACATGACCGTCCTCGCGCTGGAAGGCTCGTACGCCTCGGTCCTCGGCGGCGCCCCCGCCGCCGCAGTGGTGTTCTCCGCCGACGTCAACGCCCGCACAGCAGCCGACCCCCGGGTGCGGGACCTGGAGGCCCGCGCCGCGGCCGCGGCCGGCACCGCACGCGCCGCATTGACCGCGGAACTCGACGAGCTGCGCTCCTCGGTGCGCGCGGAGAAGCTCGGCGAAGTCGCCACGGAGTTCGACCGCGTTCACAACATCCAGCGCGCCGTCGAGGTCGGCTCGGTGGACGCCGTCATCCGCGCCGCCGAGCTGCGTCCGCGCATCATCGACGCCATCGAGTCGCGCCTGCTCTGACTCCCTGCCCGGCCGGGGACTTCCACCAGGGAGTCCCCGGCCGGAGAACGATCTCGATGCTCCGCTGTGGTGCCGATGACCGTAGTGGCGCCTCCTACCGGCAGGAGATCCTCGACGGCCTGTGGGATCGCGGTGTGATCGTTGATCACTTCGGGCGGCTGCCACGACCGCAGGCTGAAACCTCAACTCCACCCTTAACACGGAGGGTTTGAGGTCTCCCTGCGCAGGCCGTTTATCCGCGTTCAACGCCTCAGGTTTCTCCGGTCGACAAAGTCCGAGAAGGCTCCCGGGGTCTTTGCCTGCTCCGTCGCCGTCCTGCGGTACCAGGACGAAGTCAACGTTTGCCTACGCGCTACCTCGCATGCGGGGTCTCCTCGCCGACGCGGCGACCCGCATGGTGGCCAACGAACAGCTCGCCAGATTCGTCTACACCCCTGCCCATCCGGCATGCCAGCCTGCTGGGCCAGGGAGCCCGCCCGCCCGTCCTACGGGGTGGTGGAACGCATGATCGAGGAGGGGCGCGGCGGCTCGGGCCGTCCGCACCGACATCCCGCCGGCGCTGATCACCGCACGCATGGCGCAGGCCTTCGAGGCCGCCATGCGCGACTGGGCTGAGGGTCGGGCGGCGGACGTCGCACCGCACCTAACGCTCCTGCTCGACCTGGCGTTCCAGGGCGTCGAGGCGGCGCGGTAGCGAAGGCGCGTTCTGTCGGGCGGGCACGCCCGACGGGACCCGCCGGGTCATCTCAAGATGGGCGAGCCTCGACGCCGGTGATCCGCAGCCACGAGACGGGGCAGCGACGGGTGTGCGCGACGTTCCTCGGGAGACGGCCATGGTCAGGTGCACCACGGATCTGCCGCCGTCCGGGCGTTCAGTGGGGAAACGCGCGGGGGATGCGTGCGTTGAGGAGTTCGTCGCGGAACGCTTGGATGCGGGTGATGACCTGTCGCCTGCCGATGGTGTTCTCGATGCGGTCGAGGTACAGGCATCGGGCGGCGAGTTTGTCGAGGTCGACGGTGAAGTACATCGCCATCAGCGGGTTGACGAACAGGTCACCGCCGCCGGTGCGCCGGGTGAACCGGACGTCTCCGAACGCGCCGCTGGTGGCGGCGGCGATCTGTCCCTGGACGATGCTCGGCCGGTCCGGGGTGGCGGCCTGGGCGTCGGCGACAGCATCGCGGTACAGCCCCGCCTCCCGGCTCGATCCGGGGATGGACAGCGCACCGAGGTAGCCGCCGTCGCGGTCGAGCGCGGCGAGGTTCTCCAGCACCTGGACGTGGTTGACTCCGTCGTAGGCGTCGATGCCGAAGCCGAGACTGGTCACCAGCTTGACCGGCACGTCCAGCGCGGCCACGGCGGCCAGGCTGGTGATGTCCTCCACCGGGGTGCCGAGATCGCTTTCGTCGCCGCGCAGCAGGACATCGGTGCCGCCATCGACCAGCACCACCGCATCGATGTCGAGTTGTTCGAGCAGGTACCGGTACGCCGCCCGCAACGGCTGGACACCGAGCGGAGGAAAGGCGTACACGGTTGACGGCAGCTCCTGAGCCGCCAGCCACCGGGCGAGCGTCCGTTCGGGGAAGTACCAGTCCGGGCTGGTGGTGTCCGGCTGCACCGCCGCGACGTCGTCTACCAAGCCCTACGGGCCGACCTCGCCGCCCGCCAACCAGTCGCCCCTTGACAGAGGAGCAATCCACACTCCCCGACGTGGTTGTCGACGTCATCGAGCAGGCGGACTTCCTCGTCGACCAGGGGCCGGACGTCCGCCAAGCCGGCGTATGGCTGCACGTCAGCTTCAAGCCATGGAAAGTCGCCACCGTTGATGACGAGGGCTGCGATCAGTTCGTCACCGCGGTACAGCGTCCACGTCTGGTCCGTGGGGTCGGTCACGGCGCGACGTTACCGCGGTGTCCCGGGCGGTGGGGCAGTGCCCGGTGCCCGTTCCGCCACCGCCTCCTGGCCGTTCCGCCCGACGCAGTGGTCGCCGTGGCCACCGACAGCGGGGCCCACCGCGCGACGGCACTCGCGCCAAGGCACGGTCGGCTCGGTGGAAGCCTCTGGACGAGGGTCAGCGCTAATCCGCCGAACGACGACGGGGAACCGGGGCGGCCTCGGGGGCCGCCCCGGTCCATCGACGCGCCCGGGACGGTGCGGTGGCTCACCCGGTCATCTCGGGACCCACTCCCGCGCCCGGTTCTGCTCCGGTCGAGGTGGTCGCCCGGTCGGCCAGCGGGCGACGTTGGCGCCCCGTCGCCCCGGCCGCGACGCCGGACGCCACATCGGGTGCACCAGCATCCCGTTCAACAGCGGGAAGCTCTCGCGCTCCAGGTAACCGCGCCGACCGTGCAGGGCGCGGTGGCCGTCGCTGAAGGTCTCCGCATACGTCGGCAGCCCGAGCGTGTCCATCCACCGCTGACTGCCGGTCAGGACGGCGTCGGCCCGCGCGGCACGGTCCGGGCCGGGCGGCACCGCCAGGATCGCCAGGTGGTGGTGCGCCTCGGTGGGGCGGTGCGCGGCCAGGGTCTGTTCGAGGAGGAGGAACCGTTCGTGGTCCCCGCCACAGGCCAGCGCGAGCCGTTCCTCGTAGCGGGCGGGCGACGGGATGGGGCGGTAGCGGTGGAACCAGACGGTGGCGGCCGTGCCGGCGGGCAGCAGGAACACGTCGCCGACCAGCAACGCGTGTTCGGTCCAGATCCGGGCCACCTCGGCCAGCACGAGCGGCCTGCGCTGCTCGTCGGGGACCAGCCAGGCGCCGACCACGGTGGGGGCGAGGCTCGCGGTGACAAGGTCGACGATCCGGCCGACGTCGCACCAGCGGGCGCGGGCGACGGGCATGGGGTAGCTCATGGTGTGACTCCTGATCAAGGTCATGATCGGGGTACGGCAGGCGTGGTCGACCGGCCGGTGGCCCGGTGACACCAGGGCCGGTGTGGTCGGCGACGCGGGGCCCGCGCAGGGCCGTCGGTCCGGCGGACGCCGGAGCGGTGGGAGACACGGACGCGCGGCCGGCGGCGACGGCGGGAACGTCGGTGGCGACGGCCGTCGCGGTCGAACCCGATCCGACGCGACGGCGGCGCGC
>NZ_JAEVHN010000127.1:0-12798 GCF_016803375.1 Micromonospora sp. 4G55 | reverse complement strand
CCCGGGCGTCCGCGTACCGGGCGCCCGCGTCGAGGGCGGCCTGGACGGCGGCGGAGGCCGCGTCGAACTCGGTCATGCGCCCGACCCTAGGCGAGCCGGCCGACGTTCGTCAGGGGACGAGCTCCTCCGGCCGGATGGTGGCCTTCACCGGCTCGGTGAGCACGAGCACGTCCCCCGTCCTGGTCACCGACTGCTCCAGGTAGTGGCTGCCCTGCCGTCGGTAGAGGTGCAACGTGCCGGTCTCCTGCTCGACCAGGAGGTACCACTCGATGCCGGCGGCGGCGTAGTAGTGCATCTTGAGCACCTTGTCGGTGGCCGCGTTGCTCGGCGAGATGATCTCGCAGATGAGCCGGACGTCGGCCGCATCGATCATGAGCTCGTCCAGGTCGACCGGCCCGGTGATGACGAGATCGGGAATGGGGATCCGGCCCGGCCGAAGCCGGACGTTCACCGCTTCCAGGAGTTCCAGCCCGGCGGTCTCGGCCGCGGCTTCGAGGATGTTGCCCAGCTTGCGCGAGATGCGCTGATGGCGTGGAGTGGGGGCTGGAGTCACGTGGAGGCTCCCGTCGAAGAGTTCGACGCGTTGCTGCGTCTCGCCGAGGGCGAGGTACTCCTCTTCGGTCCACGGGCCGTCGTGTTCGAACACCGCCGCGGTCATCGTCACCTCCACCTCTCTGGCGCCGAATCCTTCCGTGACTGCCACGACCATCGTCGCACCTGACGTGCGAGCGTGGGCCGACGACATCGAGTTGCGGCGGTGGATGTCCTGGTGAGGGCTGTTCACGCCCGATGCCGACTCGTTACGCTGTGGGCCGCTGACAGCTCCGCCGCTTGTAGCTTATTTTCACCCTCGAAGCTTTGTTGTAGGTTCTCTACAACCTGAGGGAGGCGGTCGTGGACAGTCCGGAACCCGTGCCGTCCGGGCAGTCGGCGGACCGCCCGGGCGTGCCGGAGCAGCGCGCCGTCGAGGCGCCCCACCTGCGGGTCGACGACCTGCGGGTCAGTTTCGCCACCACCGACGGCGTGGTCCGGGCCGTGGACGGGATCTCCTTCGACGTGGCGCGCGGGCGCACGCTCGGCATCGTCGGTGAGTCCGGCTCGGGCAAGAGCGTCACCTCGCTGGCCATCCTGGGCCTGCACGACGCCAAGCGGACCACCATCACCGGGGAGATCACCCTCGGCGGTCGTCAACTGGTCGGCCTCGGCGACGAGGAGGTGCGCCGGCTGCGCGGCCGGGACATGGCGATGATCTTCCAGGACCCGCTGTCGGCCCTGCACCCCTACTACACGGTGGGCCGGCAGATCGCCGAGGCGTACCGGGTGCACCACCCGAGGGCGGGTCGGCGGGAGGCGCGTACCCGGGCGGTCGACATGCTCGGCCGGGTCGGCATCCCCCAGCCGGCGCGCCGCTTCGACCAGTACCCGCACGAGTTCTCCGGCGGCATGCGGCAGCGGGCGATGATCGCGATGGCGCTGGTCAACGACCCGGACCTGCTGATCGCCGACGAGCCGACCACCGCCCTCGACGTGACCGTGCAGGCGCAGATCCTGGACCTGCTCACCGACCTGCAGGCCGAGTTCCACTCGGCGATCATCCTGATCACCCACGACCTGGGCGTGGTCTCCCAGGTCGCCGACGACGTGCTGGTCATGTACGGGGGTCGGGCGGTCGAGCGGGGCACGGTCGAGCAGGTGCTGCGGCGCCCGCAGCACCCGTACACCTGGGGGTTGCTGTCGAGCGTGCCCTCGCTGCACGGCGACGCGGACGCGGACCTGGTGCCGATCCCCGGCACGCCGCCCTCGCTGATCAACCTGCCGTCGGGTTGCGCGTTCCACCCGCGCTGCCGGTACGCCGGCCGCAACGGTGACCGCTCGCGCACCCAGGTGCCCGAGCTGGGCCCGGCGGGCGAGGCCGGCCACCTGGTCGCCTGCCACCTGTCGGCGCAGGAGCGCACCCGGCTCTACCAGGAGGACGTGGCACAGGTGGGGGTGGCCCGATGAGTGAGACCGAACCGCTGCTGCGGGTACGCGGGCTGACCAAGCACTTCCCGGTGCGCACCGGACTGCGCAGCCGAGGGCTGGTGCGGGCGGTCGACGGGTTGGACTTCGACGTGCGGCCGGGGGAGACCCTCGGTCTGGTCGGGGAGTCCGGCTGCGGCAAGACCACCACCGGCCGGATGCTGGTGCGGCTGCTGGAGCCCAGCGCCGGGACCATCGAGTTCGCCGGCCGGGACATCACCCACGCCCGGCGGCGGGAGCTGCGGCCGCTGCGGCAGGACCTCCAGATCATCTTCCAGGACCCGTACGCCTCGCTGAACCCCCGGCACACCGTGGGCCGGATCGTGGCGATGCCGTTGCAGGTCAACGGCATCGACCCGCCCGGCGGGGTGCGCAAGCGGGTGCAGGAGCTGCTGGAGCTGGTCGGGCTGAACCCGGAGCACTACAACCGCTACCCGCACGAGTTCTCCGGCGGGCAGCGGCAGCGCATCGGCATCGCCCGGGCGTTGGCGCTGCGGCCGAAGCTGATCGTCGCCGACGAGCCGGTCTCCGCGCTGGACGTCTCGATCCAGGCGCAGGTGATCAACCTGCTCCGGGACCTGCAACGTGACCTCGACCTGGCGTTCGTGTTCATCGCCCACGACCTGGCCGTGGTGCGGCACTTCTGCCAGCGGGTCGCCGTCATGTACCTCGGCCGGATCGTCGAGATCGGCGACCGGGCCGACATCTACGAACGGCCGCAGCATCCGTACACCCGGGCTCTGCTGTCGGCGATCCCGGACGTGACGGCGCTCGGCCCGGCCGGGCGGATCCGGCTGGCCGGCGACGTCCCGACGCCGCTGGACCCGCCCTCGGGCTGCCGGTTCCGGACCCGGTGCTGGAAGGCGCAGGACATCTGCGCCACCGAGGAACCGGCCCTGGTGCCGCGGGACGGCGGCCGGCAGGCCACCGCCTGCCACTTCCCCGAAGGCGGCCCGGTGGCCGCCGCCGGCCCGGTGGTCCACGTGCGGCCGGCGGAGTCGGTGGAGTCGACGGCTCCGGCCGGGTCAACGCCCCCGGCCGGGTCGGTGGGCGCGAGCGGCGAGGAGGTGGCGAAGTGAGTCTGTCCCCGGTCGAGGGCGTGGCGCTGGCCGAGATCGAGTCCGGCGGCGACGGCGACGCGCCGCGGAGCGGAGGCGTCGTCGGCCGGTCGCCCGGGCAGCTCGCCCTGGCCCGGCTGCGTCGGGACCGGACCGCCCGGGTCAGTGCCGCCCTGCTGGTCTTCTTCGTGGTGGTCGCGCTGATCGCCCCGCTGTTGTCCATGGTGTACGGCGTCGGCCCCGGCGAGGACTTCAAGGACAAGCTGGACCGGTGCTGCGGGATGCCGCTGGGCTACCTGGGCGGCATCTCCGGCGAGCACTGGTTCGGGCTGGAGCCCGGCACGGCCGGGACATCTTCATCCGGATGGTGTACGGGCTGCGGACCTCCCTGCTGATCGCCTTCTCGGCAGCGGTGCTCAGCACCGCCCTCGGCGTGACGCTCGGTGTCGTCGCCGGCTACCTGGGCGGCTGGGTCGACGCGGTGATCACCTGGATCACCGACCTGGTGCTGGCCATGCCGTTCCTGATCATCGCGCTCGCCCTGATGCCGACGCTGGTGCTGCGCTTCTACGGCGAGCGCGACGCGGTGCCCGAGGCGTTCGGCGTGGCGATGCTGATCGCGATCTTCGCGGTCTTCGGCTGGACCAGCACCGCCCGGCTGGTCCGCGGGCAGGTGATCGCGCTGCGCGAGCGGGAGTTCGTGGAGGCGGCCCGGGCCAGCGGCGCCGGCTTGGGGCACATGCTCTTCCGGCAGCTGCTGCCGAACATCTGGGCGCCGATCCTGGTGGCCTTCTCGCTGGCGGTGCCGCAGTTCATCACCAGCGAGGCGGCGCTGGCCTTCATCGGGGTCGGCCTGACCGACGAGACGCCGAGCTTCGGCCGGATGATCTACCGGAGCCTGGACTACCTCCAGACCGACCCGGCGTACGTCTTCTTCCCCGGCGTCACGATCTTCGCGCTGGTGCTGGCCTTCAACCTCTTCGGGGACGCGCTGCGCGACGCGCTCGACCCGAAGTCGTCGCGGTAGGGGTGCCGACATGGCCCGTTTCCTGATCAAGCGGATCTTCTCCGCCGCCCTCACCCTCTTCGTGGTGAGCGTGCTGACCTTCCTGATGTTCTTCGCGCTGCCCCGCGACCCGGTCAACGGCATGTGCCCGAAGAACTGCAACCCGGAGCGGCTGGAGCGGGTCCGCCAGGAGCTGGGGCTGCGTGACCCGCTCGTCACCCAGTACGCCGGCTACATGAAGGGCATCTTCACCGGCCGGGACCTGGGCAGCGCCCAGGGCGGTCGGTGTGACGCCCCCTGCCTGGGCTGGTCCTACGTGGCCAACGAGGCGGTCTCCGACACCATCGCCCGGGTGCTGCCGGTGACGCTGAGCATCGTGATCCCGGCGGCGATCCTCTGGTTGCTGCTCGGGGTGGGTCTCGGCATGATCTCCGCGCTGCGCCGGGGTACCTGGGTGGACCGGGCCGCGATCGGCTTCTCGCTGACCGGCGCCTCGTTGCAGCTCTACTTCGTCGGCGCGGTACTGCTGCTGGTCTTCGTCTACACGACGCGGCTGCTGCCGGTGCCCGGCTACACGTCGATCCTCGACAACCCGCTGAAGTGGGCGAGTGGGCTGGTGCTCGCCTGGGTCGCGCTGGCCTTCCTCTTCTCCGCCATCTACGCCCGGCTGTCCCGGGCCCAGATGCTGGAGACGCTGTCGGAGGACTTCGTGCGGACCGCGCGGGCCAAGGGCCTGGCCAAACCCCAGGTGTACGGGCGGCACGCGCTGCGCGCGGCGATCACCCCGGTGGTCACCATCGCCGGGCTGGACGTCGGCGGGGCGCTGGGCGGCACGGTGATCACCGAGCTGACCTTCGGCCTGACCGGGCTGGGGCGTACCGCCGTGGACGCGGTCAAGGGCGGTGACCTGCCCACCATCATGGCCACCGTGCTGATCTCGGCCTTCTTCGTGGTGGTCGCCAACCTGGTGGTGGACCTGCTCTACGCCGCGATCGACCCGCGGGTGCGGCTGGGCTGAGCCGTCGCGGGTCGGGAGCGGACACCCGATGTACGCGTCGTTGAAATTTAGCGACAACTGTTACACAAACCGAAGGTTTTCTTCTTTACGATCCTCGGGACGTCGGCGGGTCCCCGCCCGGCGCCCGCAGAGCACACGGTGGAGGAGGTACGACATGCGACCACGGGTGGCGGCAGCCGCATCCGGCGCTATCGCACTGGTTGTGGCGTTGGGCGCGTGCACGAAGAACACGGACGACGGCCCGGTGGTGGACAACAACCGGCAGCAGACCGGGGTGATCGCGACCGACCCGAAGGACTCCCAGGGGCCGGCGGCCGAGGTCGAGGGGGCCCAGAAGGGCGGCACCTTCAGCATCATCCGGGAGACGCCGATCTCCCACCTGGACCCGCAGCGGACGTACTCGTTCGCCGGCCTGATGGCCAACCCGCTCTTCGCCCGCTACCTGACCACGTGGAAGGACGACGGCAAGGGCGGCCTGGTGCTCGTCGGTGACCTGGCCGAGACGCCCGGCATCAACGTCAACAACGACTGCAAGGTCTGGGAATTCAAGATCAAGGACGGGGTGAAGTTCGAGGACGGCAGCGCGATCACCGCCAAGGAGATCGCGTACGGCATCGCCCGCTCCTTCGACCCGGACCTGCCCGGTGGCCCGACCTACATCCAGGAGTGGCTGGCCGACAGCCCGCAGTTCGACACCAAGTGGGACTTCAAGAAGAACAAGACCGGGCTGCCCCCGGGCCTGACCACGCCGGACGCGAAGACGCTGCGCTTCGAGTTCGCCAAGCCCCGCTGCGACCTGCCGTTCGCCGTCTCGCTGCCGACCACCGCGCCGCTCAAGCCGGAGCTGGACACCGGCGTCAACCTCGACCAGAAGCCGTTCTCGTCGGGGCCGTACAAGGTCGCCAAGCACCAGGTCGGCGTGCAGCTGACCCTGGACCGCAACCCGAACTGGGACCCGAAGACGGACCCGGTGCGGCACCAGTACCCGGACCAGTTCGTCTGGACGTTCGGCCCGACCGCCGACGCCGCGAACAACCGGGTGATCGCGGACAACGGCGCGGACCAGAGCGCGCTCGCGTGGAACTTCGTGCCCGCCTCGCTGGTGGCCAAGGTCGCCGGTGACGCCAACCTGAAGTCGCGGACCATCCTCTCCCCGACGCCGAGCGCCAACCAGCTGGTCATCAACACCCAGCGGGTCACCGACCTCAAGGTCCGGCAGGCGCTCAACTACGCCATCGACCGTGACGGCCTGATCAAGACCATCGGTGGCTCCACCGTGGCGGCCCCGCTGACCACGCTGATGCCGCCGGCGACGATCGGCTACAAGGCGTACGACGCGTACCCGGCGGGCGCCAGCGGCGACATCGACAAGGCCAAGGAGCTGCTCGGCGGCCAGACCCCGCAGCTCGTCCTCGGCGCTCCGACGACTCGGAGGAGCAGGAGATGGCCACCCAGATCAAGAGCAACCTGGAGAAGGCCGGCTTCAAGATCACGATCCGGAACATCCCGGACGACGCCAAGCTCGACGAGATCAAGAAGAAGAACAACCCCTGGGACCTGTACATCGGCAACTGGGCGGCGGACTGGCCGAGCGGGGCGTCCATCCTGCCGGTGCTCTACGACGGCCGGTCGATCAAGGCCGAGGGCAACAGCAACCAGTCCTACTTCAACGACCCGGCCATCAACGCCGAGTTCGACCGGATCCTGGCCATGCCCCCGGCCGACCAGGGCCCGGAGTGGGGCAAGCTCGATGAGCGGATCATGAAGGAGCACGCCCCGGTGGTGCCGCTCTACGTCGACGTGGCCTACGTCGTGCACGGCTCCAAGGCCGGCGGGGTCTTCATCTCCAGCGTCTTCGGCTACCCGGCCTTCGTCAACGCGTACGTCAAGCAGTAACTCGCGGTAGGGACGGGCCCCGGTCGACAACGGTGTCGGCCGGGGCCTTCCGCGTCTCAGAGGTGCGTACGCAGGAAGTCCAGCTCCAGCCGGAGCAGCCGCTCGGACAGCCCGTCGGCGGCCAGGTGGCTGGCCCCGGTCAGCGGCAGCACCGCGTGCGGGCGCCCGGTGGCCAGCAGCGCCGCCGACAGCCGCAGGGTGTGCGCGGCCACCACGTTGTCGTCGACCAGGCCGTGCACCAGCAGCAGCGGCCGGGCCTGCTCCGACTCGAGCAGCGGCTCGGCGGCCAGCTCCACCAGCGAGTGGTGGCCGTACACGTCGATCCCGTCGTCCGGCAGGCCCAGGTAGCGCTCGGTGTAGGCGGTGTCGTAAAGGTGCCAGTCGGTGACCGGGGCGCCGGCGATGCCGCAGCGGAACAGCTCGGGGTGCCGCAGCACGGCCAGCCCGGCCAGCCAGCCGCCGAACGACCAGCCCCGGATCGCCACCCGGTCCAGGTCCAGGTCCGGGTGCTTGCCGGCCAGCGCGGTCAGCGCGTCCACCTGGTCGGCCAGGATCACGTCGGCCAGCCGGCGGTGCACCGCCTTCTCGAACGAGGGCGCCACCCCCGGGGTGCCCCGATTGTCGACGGTCACCACCGCGAAGCCGGAGTCGGCCCACCACTGCCGTTCCAGCCAGGCCGCCCGGGCGGCCACCACCTCCTGGTGCCCCGGACCGCCGTAGATGTCCAGCAGCACGGGCAGTCGGGTGCCCTTGACGTGGTCGCTCGGGTAGAGCACGCCGGACGGCAGCCGCCGGTCGGTCACCCGGACCAGCATCGGGCGCGGGGCGTACGGCGGGGTGGCGGCCAGCGAGCGTAACTGGGCCACCTCCCGGTCGCCGCGCCAGACCGACCAGCTCGTCCCCGCGTCGTCCAGCGAGGCGGTGCCCACCACCAGCACGTCCCCGCCGACCGCGGCGGTGTGCCAGCCGGGGGTGCCGCTCATCCGACGGGCGTCCACGCCGCCGCCGATCACCGTGCGGACCCGGTACAGGTGGCGCTGGCTCGGCTCGCCCTCGCTCGCCTCGACCAGCAGGTCCGCCGGGCCACCGCCGGTGGGCAGCCGCCCCACCACCCGGCGTACGTAGAGCGAGGGCGGGGTGAGCAGGGTGCCGTCGGCGAAGAGGCAGCGGGCGTCGTACCCGTCGTGGGCCAGCTCCCCGCCGACCAGGACCCGGCCGTCCGGCAGGTGCGCCGGGGTGCCCGGGATCGGCTCCACCCAGCGCGGGTCGCCAGCTCGGCGTGCACCTGCGTCTCCCCGGTGCGCGGGTCCACGGCCAGCACCAGGCCGTGCTGCTGCGAGCGGCGCAGCACCGTGATCAGCGGCCCGCCGTCGGCCCAGCCCACCGAGGCCAGGTACGGGTAGGTTTCGCGATCCCAGTGCACGTCGACCCAGCCGTCGTCGAGGTCGAGCAGGTGCAGGCTGACCTCGGCGTTCGGCCCACCCGCCCGGGGGTACGCGACCGTGGTCGGCGGGCTCGTCGGGTCGGCCGGGTCGTGCAGGTGCCAGCGCGGCAGCCGGGACTCGTCCACCCGGGCGGCCAGCACCGACCGGCCGTCCGGCGCCCACCAGTAGCCGCGGAACCGGTCGAACTCCTCGGCCGCGACGTGCTCGGCCAACCCCCAGGTCACGCCGGAGTCCTCGCCGGCCAGCAGGGTGTCGGTGCCGTCGGACTCGACCACCCGCAGCTGGCCCCGGCGGACCCCCTCGGCGGCGTCGGTGACGTACGCCAGCCGCTCGCCGGTCGGGTCCGGCCGCGGGTCGATCACCGGCCCGACGGTCTCCACCTCGACCACGTCGCCGTGCACCAGGTCGGCCCGGAACAGCCGCCCGGCCAGCGCGAAGACCGCCACCCGGCCGGCGCGTCGAGGGCGTACGAGCCGATGCCGGCGCTGCTGAGCCGCAGCCGTTCGCGCAGCGCCCGCTCGCCGGGGGGCGAGCGCGCCCGGTTCGGTGTCGGCGCCGAGCAGCGCGGCCGGGTCGGCGATCAGCCGCTCCTCGCCGCTGGCGACGTCGAGCGACCAGAGTTGCTCGGCCGGGTCCTCGGGGCCACCCGAGCGGAGGAAGACCACCCGGGAGCCGTCGTCGGCCACGGAAACGGCGCGCGGCGCCCCGTGGCTGAACCGACGGGTGCGGGCGGCCAGCTCGGGAAAGTCCACAGCTCCAGATCGTAGGGCGGCTCGCGACGTGATGTGGCCGACCTGGGCGGACGCGTCAGGCTCGGCGGACGAGGACCGCCGGTTAGAGTGACGGACGTGACGACGCTGCCCGATCGACGCCTTCTGCTGGTTCACGCGCACCCCGACGACGAGTCGATCGGCACCGGGTCGACGATGGCCTGGTACGCCGCCAGCGGCGCCCACGTCACGCTGGTGACCTGCACTCTCGGCGAGGAGGGCGAGATCCACGTGCCGGAGCTGGCGCAGCTCGCCGCCGCCGAGGCCGACCAGCTCGGCGGCTACCGGATCGGCGAGCTGGCGGAGGCCTGTGCCGCGCTCGGCGTCACCGACCACCGCTTCCTCGGCGGCGCCGGCCGCTACCGCGACTCCGGCATGATGGGGCTCGCCACCAACGAGCACCCCCGGGCCTTCTGGCAGGCCGACCTCGACGAGGCCGCCGGGCACCTGGTGGAGATCATGCGCGAGGTCCGCCCGCAGGTCATGATCACGTACGACCCGAACGGCTTCTACGGCCACCCCGACCACATCCAGGCCCACCGGGTGGCGATGCGGGCGCACGAGCTGGCCGCCGCCGAGGGCTTCGCCCCGGCCAAGGTCTACTGGACGGCCATGCCGCGCAGCGTGCTGGAGGCCGGCCTGACCGCCTTCACCGAGGCGTCCGACAACCCCTTCGACGGCATCGACAGCGCCGACGAGCTGCCCTTCGGCACGCCCGATCCGCAGATCGCCGCGCGGATCGACGCCACCGACCAGCATGCCGCCAAGGAGGCGGCGATGCGCGCGCACGCCACCCAGATCCCGGCCACCTCGTGGCTGTACTCGATCGCCGGCAACTTCGGCGCCGAGTTCATGGGCGTGGAGTACTTCACCCTCGCGGTGGGCGAGAAGGGCCCCGGCAAGGGCCCGTACAGCTGGGAGGACGACCTCTTCGCCGGGCTGGCCGCGGACGGCACCGATCGCTCCCCGGTCGCGGTGGCCGGGCTCCGGTGAGCCTGCCCGCCGCGCCGATGACGGTGGTCGAGGAGCAGGTCACACCGCCGACCCCGGGTCGGTCCGCGCGGCTGCTCGACGTCGCCCTGCGGGTCGCCGGCGGGCTGGTCTCGGCGGTCGGCGGGGTGCTGGTGGCGCTGCTCGGGCTGCTGCTGTCCACCGTCCGGGTGGGCGGTCACCTGATCGGGGTGTCGGTGCTGGTCACCATCGGCGCGGCGATCGCGGTGAGCTGGTTCGCGTACGCCACGGTCGGCCGCAAGTGGGCGGTGGCGCTGCCGGCGTTGCCGTGGTTCGTGCTGATGGCCGTGGCGGCGGTCCGCACCACCGAGGGCGACCTGCTCGTCGCCGGCGACAACTGGGTGGGGCTGGGCATGATCACCGCCGGGGCGATGACCTTCGCGGTGATGGCGTTCCGGCAGATCCTCGGCCCGCCGCAACGACGTCACGACGGGTGATGACGCCGCACAGCCTGTGGTGGTAGACATTCCTGCCAGAAGGCTCGCCGGTGGGGCGGGCGGTACGGCGGGAGGCGTGCGATGGGGAATCGGTGGCGCGCGGTCGGCGTGCTCGCGGCGGCGCTGTTCGCGGTCAACGTCGTGGCTCGGGTGATCATCAAGCTCGGCTTCGATGGGAACGACACCGCCACGGACCGGGTCTCGCTGGGCATGTTCGTGGTGATCGGGCTGATCCTCGCCGGGGTCGTCTTCGTGCAGGGCCGTAGCCGTCCGGTGGGCGCCTGGGGCGCCGACGTCGGCGCGGCGGTGCTGGTGGCGCTGCTGCTGACCGTGCTGGTCGGGCCGCTGCTGGTCGGCAACAACCCGTTCGGCGGGGGCGCCGGGCTGTTCTTCGCCCAGATCTGGCTCTATCTGCTGGCCGCCGGGGCCGGCGTGGCGGTCGGCTACCTGGTGCTCACCGCGCTCGGTCTCGACCACCGCTCGCAGCAGCTCAAGCGGTACGCCGAGATCAAGTCGGCCAAGCCGCGTCGCGTCGTCCGCCGCTGAGGCGCCGAGTTCCTCCGGTCCCGATCGGCCGGGCGTCGTCCCGGCGGGTCGCGGCGTCGTGGCAACGTCGGTGTGAGCGATATACCTGAGAGGCATATTTATGACTCTCAGGTTTATCGCTCGTGTGGGTGTCCGTCCTCCGGCCGGCTCTGGTGCGGGAGGTCGCGCTGTCTCTTCCGGCGCATCCGTGGTTCGCCGACGAGGCGCGCCTCGAGCCGGAACGGCCCCGATCGGGTCGGGCCCGCCGGTGGCGGCCCCCGACCCGGTGCTGCTGCTCGCCTAGCTGGCGGGGGAGGAGGCCCGGTCCCTGCCGTCCGTTCCCGGCAGCGGCGGGGTCGCCACCGTGGTGCGGTCCTTGGCGGTGAGCACGGTGCCCTCCGGGTGACCACCTCGTCGACCGGCTCCAGCTCCGGCGGGACCATCGAGGTGAGCACCCGGCCTGCGTTCTCCATGCTCAGCGCGGCCCCGAACCGGTCTGCCGGGCGTGGGTCCGGACCGGCTGCCCACCCGTCGTGATCCCGGCGTCGTCGTCGCCGGCCCAGGGCTGCGGGACGCGGGCATTCGGGCGCGTGGCCACCGGCGTCGTCGACTCGGACACCGCTTCCTCCAGCTCCGCCGCCCGCCGCTCGACCTCCTCGACCTCCATCGCCAGCGGCGTCACGTCCGCCAGTTCCGCCGCTCGCCGCTCCACCTCTGCCAGCTCCACCTCCGGCGACTCCGACTGCGGGCGACGCGGACCGGAGCGGTCGGAGGTGGCCGACCTGCCGCCGCTCGCCGAGCCTCCGGAGCCAGCGCGCCCGGAATCCGAGCCGGCCGAGCGCCCGGAGCCCGAGCCGGCCGAGCGCCCGGAGCCCGAGCCGCCGGTGCCCGAGCCGGTGGTCTTCCGCCCCTCGCGGAGCGCCTTGATCAGGGCGTCGACGAGTCGGCGGTGCCGGTGATGCCGCGTCGGCGCAGTCGGTCGCGGAGTTGGTCGACCTTGAGGCGGGCGATGTCGCTCTCGTTGATGTCGCGGGTGTTCGGGGTCTGGTTGCCGGGGACGTTCTTCGTCGCCGTCGAGGCGCTGCCGCGTCCCGATCCGCTGCGCGTGGCCATCGAGCAGGTCCTTCCTGGTCCGGGGTCGAAGGAGGCGTCGCGACGTGCGTCGTGCCGCGTCCAGTTCTTCCGGTACCCCGAACGACCTGCGGGAACCTTCCCTCTGCTCAGTCCGGGGCGACCCGGGTCAGGTAGGTGTGGTGGGTGGTGAAGCCGAGTCCCCGGTAGAGCGTCACCGCGGCGGTGTTGCGCTGCTCCACCTGGAGGAAGGCGTGCGTCGCCCCCTCCGCCACGCCCCAGTCGACCAGGGCCCGGACCACCCGGCCGGCCAGCCCGCGCCGCCGGGCCTCGGGCACCACCTCGATCAGGCTGAGCCCGAGCCAGCGTCCCCGCCCGGTGACGGTGCCCCCGACCGATCGCGACCAGCGTGCCGTCGGCGTACACGTGGGCGAAGCGGACCCGGTCCACGGCGGTGAGCACGTGCCGGGCGGCGTCCGGGAGGCCGCCCTTGCGGCCGGCGGCGATCGCGAGCCAGTCGTCCGACGGCGCGGCGGCCAGCT
>NZ_JAEVHN010000126.1:0-12822 GCF_016803375.1 Micromonospora sp. 4G55 | reverse complement strand
GCCTCGACGTCGGCCGAGCGGGGACGCGGCCTGCTGCTCGTGCAGCAGCTCTGCGACCTGGTCGACATCCGCGCGGTGGACGGTGGCACCACCGTCCGGTGCACCTGGACCTGCCGGCGCCGGCCGCGATGCCCGCCCCGCGGTCAGCCCCGGACTGCCCGCCGACCGCGTCGACGACCTGCGGATCGCCGTCACCGAGCTGGCCGCCAACGCGATCACCCACGCCGGCGGGCCGGCCACGGCCCGCTGGTGGGTGGCGGCGCCGGACGAGCTGGTCTGCGAGATCAGCAGCCACGGCACGCTGACCGACCCGCTCGCCGGCCGGATCCCGGCCTCGACGTCGGCCGAGCGGGGACGCGGCCTGCTGCTCGTGCAGCAGCTCTGCGACCTGGTCGACATCCGCGCGGTGGACGGTGGCACCACCGTCCGGGTGCACCTGGACCTGCCGGCGCCGGCCGCGATGCCCGCCCCGCGGTCAGCCCCGGACGCCGCCGAGTGCGGGCTCGCCCCGCTCTGACGGCTCCTTCGTGCGCTCGCCCGCCCGGTCGAGCAGCTGCATGACCGGGGTCGCGGCGATCCCGTGCACCACCACCGACACCACCACCACCAGCCCGACGGTCGCCCAGATCAGGTCGGCCTGGGGGAAGTCGGTCTTGCTGGTGGCGTACGCCAGGTAGTAGAACGACCCGACGCCACGGATGCCGAACAGCGAGATCACCCAGTGCTCGGCCGGTCGGCCGGGCGCGCCGCGCAGCGACAGCCAGGCCACCAGCGGCCGGACCACGAAGAGCAGGGCCAGGCCGACCGCCGCTGCCGGCCAGGTCAGCGGCGCCAGCAGACCGTCGATCACCGCGCCGCCGAAGAGCAGCAGCAACAGCACCGTCAGCAGCCGCTCGATCTGCTCGGCGAAGTCGTGCAGCACCGAGTGGAACTCGTGGGTACGCTCGGCCGCCCGGATCGCCCGCGCGGCCACGAAGACGGCCAGGAAGCCGTACCCGCCGACCACCTCCACCAGCCCGTACGCCAGGAAGGTGGCGGCCAGGGCGAGGAAGCCCTCGGCGTGCCGGGCCAGCCGCAGCTCGCTGGGGGCGCGGAAGAACAGCTTGCCGAGCAGCCAGCCGACGAGCAGCCCGCCGCCGACGCCGACGACGAGCTTGTAGAGCACGTCGACGGTGAACCAGTCGGCGAGCCAGTCCGCCGGGGCGAGGCTGGTGGTGGCGATGGCGATGGCGGCGTACACGAACGGGAAGGCCAGCCCGTCGTTCAGGCCGGCCTCCGAGGTGAGGGCGAAGCGGACCTCGTCCTCGGAGTCCTCCACGTCGGTGGGCTCGCCCACCTGCACGTCGGCGGCGAGCACCGGGTCGGTCGGGGCCAGCGCCGCCCCCAGCAGCAGCGCGGCGGCCGGCACCAGGCCGGCCCACCACCAGCCGAGCAGCGTCACCGCCGCGATGCACAGCGGCATCGCGATCGCCAGCAGCCGCCAGGTGGACGACCACCGCCGCCAGCTCAACGGCCGGTCGATCTTGAGACCGGCACCCATCAGGGCGACGATCACCCCGATCTCGGTCAGGTGGGTGGTCAGGTCCGGATGGGCCAGCGGGTCCGGTGACGGCAGCCCGGTGGGCAGCAGGAAGACCAGCATGCCCAGCCCGAGGAACGCGATCGGCATGGACAGCGGGCGGCGCTCCAGCACCCGGGGCAGGATCCCGGCCAGCAGGGCGCCCACGCCCACCAGCGCGAACGCGACATCGACCGGTTCCACGGCACCACCTCTCGCACCTCGCCCGCGCCCGCGCGCGAGGTGGGGACTGTGCCCCGTGCTCCGGAGGGCTAAGCCTCGGTGTCCGGCTTGTCCCGCGGTGACGTCCGCCTCGGTGTGACGAGAGGGGAGTCGGCCAGCCCGGCCAGCAGCGCCGCCGGGTCGTCGTAGACGGCGACCGCGCCGGCCCCGGCCAGCTCACCCCGGCTGGTGCCGCCGCAGGTCAGCCCGACGCAGGGGATGTCGAGCTTGGCGGCGGCGGCGACGTCCCAGACCGAGTCGCCGACGAAGACCACCCGCCGGGCGTCCAGGCCGGCCTGCTCCAGGGCGGCCACCAGGATGTCCGGCGCCGGCTTGCTCTGCTGCGCGTCGGCCGACGAGGTGACGGTGTCGACCGCGTCGTCGGCGCCCAGCGCGGCACGCAACGCCCCGACCTCGTGCTCGGCGGCGGAGGTGGCGAGCACCACCCGCAGGCCCCGGGCGGCGCAGGCGCGCAGCAGGTCCGCCGCGCCGGGCAGCGGGGCGAGGCGCTCCCAGTACTCGGCGAAGAGGCTGTCGTGCGCGTCGCGCAGCTTGCCGTCGGCGGCCCGATCCCGTTCCGGGCCGAGCAGGTGGTCCAGGAGCTTGTCCGAGCCCATCCCGATGGACCGGTGGATCAGCGACATCGGCACCGGGTGCTCGGCCTGCCGCAGCGCCTCCCACCAGCTCACCGTGTGCAGGTAGGTGGTGTCGACCAGCGTGCCGTCGACGTCGAAGAGGACGCCGGAGGGACTCTCTGCGCTCATGGGCGTCCTCCTACCCCGCTCGGGCGGCGCTGACGCCCGTGCTCATCCCGTCGGGATGAGGATCTCGAACCAGACCGTCGAACCACGGACCGTGGGGTCGGTGCCCCAGGCGTCGGAGAGCTGCTCGATCAGGCCGAGGCCCCGGCCCCGGCTGCTCAACGTGTCGGTCTGCGCCCGGGTCACGGTGCCCCGGGTGCCCGAGTCGGCGACCGACACCAGCAGTCGCTCCGGGCTCAGGTCGATCTCCACCCGGGCGGCCGTGCCGGCGTGCAGCAGCGCGTTGGTGGTCAGCTCGCTGGTGCACAGCACCGCGGCGCCGATCACCGCCTCCGGCACCCGCCAGTCGGTCAGCTGCCCGGTCAGCCAGTGCCGCACCCGGCTCGGCGCGGTCGGCTCGGCCGGCATCTCCATGCTCGCCGAGCGGCTCGGCTTCACCGCGTGCTCCACCGCCAGCACCGCGACGTCGTCCTCCGTCGCCCCGTCCACCGCACCGGTGGCCACCGCGCAGAGGGCGCGCGGGTCGCCGCTGGCCGCGCCGGCCACCGCCGTGACCAGCACGTCCAGCCCCGCGGTGAGGCTCTGCCGCCGCCGTTCGACCACCCCGTCGCTGTACAGCAGCAGGGTGTCCCCGGGCTGGAACGGCACGGTCGCGGTACGGGGCCGGCAGCCCAGCCCCAGCGGGGCGCCCGCCGGCAGCTCGACGAAGGCGGCCGTCGCCGAGCCGTCGGGGTGGCAGCGCCGGATCAGCGGCGGCGGATGACCGGCGCTGGCCAGGGTGATCTCGCCGCGGTCGGCGTCCACCACGCCGAAGACCACGGTGACGAAGAGCTCCTGGGTGCCGGTCTCGGTGCCGAGGCTGGCCACCAGCCGGTCCAGCCCGGTGAGCACGGCGTCCGGGCGCGGGTCGGCCAGCGCCAGGGCGCGCAGCGCCGCCCGTACCTGGCCCATCCGGGCCGCCGCCTGCACGTCGTGGCCGGCGACGTCGCCGAGGACCACGCCCAGGTCGCCGGTGGGCAGCACGAAGGCGTCGTAGAAGTCACCGCCGGCGGCGTTGCCGTCGACGCCGGGGTCGTACCGGGCGGCGATGCGCAGCCGGGGCAGCGCCGGCAGCCGCTCCGGCAGCATGCTGCGTTGCAGCAGCTGGGCGGTGCCGTGCTGGGTCTCGAACCGGCGGGCCCGCTCGGCCGCCTGGCCGACCAGCTCCGCCGAGGCGGCCAGCAGCGCCCGCTCCGCCGCCGACCAGCCGTGCGGCGTCCGGTAGCCGACGGCGAGGCCGCCGCGGATCACCGAGGAGCGCAGCGGCAGCGCGGCCAGCGAGCGGATCTTCTGGTCGTGCCGGTCGATCGCGCTCGCCCGCAGCGGTTCGCCGTCGCCGACGAAGTACGGCACGCCGCTGCGCGCGGTCATCACCACCGGGGCGGGGGAGTCCGCGGCGGTGGGCCGCCACAGCGGAGGCAGCCGCTCGTCGGCCTCGTCGAGCAGTTCGCCCCGGATGCGCCGGACCGTCCGCCAGCCGGGGCCGTCGTCGACGGCGAAGGTCACCCGGTCCGCGTCGAAGGAGTGCAGCGCGTAGCGCAGGGTCACCCGGGCCACGTCGTCGAGGGTGAGCGTGCCGGAGAGCGCGGCGGCGAAGTCGCTGAGGCTCTGCAACTGCTGGGTGAGCTGGGTGGTCTGCGCCGCCACGGTGAGCACGCCGACGATCCGGCCGGTGCTGTCGCGCACCGGCGAGTGGCCGCGGGTGAAGACGGCGTGGTCGCCGGTGGCGGCCAGCTGCCGGTCGACCGGCAGCATCGACTCCCGCTGGAGGAAGGACTCGCCCCGCCGGTAGGCCCGTTCGATCACGTCGCCCACCCCGGGGGTGTGCCAGAGGTCCGCGAAGACCTGGCCGGCGGGCCGGCCGAGGGCATCCGGGTGCCGGTCCCCGATCAGCTCGGAGTAGCCCTGGTTGTAGAGCAGCACGAACTCGTCGCCGTAGTAGAGCGCCATCGGCACCGGCGAGGAGAGGATCACGTCGACCAGGGCGCGCACCGCCGGGTCCCACCGCTGGGGCGGCCCGAGCGGGGTGCCCGCCCAGGGGTGGGCGAGCACGGCCGCCGCCACCTGCGAGACCGGGGCCGGTCCGGGGGCGGCGGGTGGTGGCGTGGGGACTCGCCCGACCGTGCCTGGCATGTCACGCAGCCTAGCCGGAGCGTCGCGCAGAGGTTTGGATCATGCCCCCCGACCGTGCCGGACGGCCCGGCGGCGGTGATGTTAGGGCAGGTCAGGAGCCGTTTAGGGGGACATGTCGGGAAATTGATCCCGGGTGTCGCGGCGTGCTCGGGAAGCGACCGGGTATCCGGCCGGCGCAGTCCATGCGACAGGAGGGACATCATGCCGGAAACCCTTGCGGTCAGGCAGGCCGACATCGGCGACGCCGTGGCCGACATGTGGAGGTCGGTGCTGCTCTTCATCCCGAGGGCGATCGCGTTCATCGCGATCCTCGTGGTGGGCTGGATCATCGCCAGAGCGGTACTCAAAATCGTGGACAAGGTACTGGAACGGGTGGGGTTCGACCGGGCGGTCGAACGGGGTGGCATCAAACGGGCCCTGGAACGCACGAAGTACGACGCCAGTGACATCCTGGCGAAGCTCGCGTACTACGCGGTCCTGCTGTTCACCCTGCAGTTCGCCTTCGGGGTGTGGGGACCCAACGCGATCAGTGACCTGATCCGGGGCGTCGTGGCCTGGCTGCCGCGCGCGTTCGTGGCCATCGTCATCGTGGTCGTGGCGGCCGCGATCGCCAACGCCGTCCGGGACCTGGTCACCGGCGCGCTGGGCGGCCTCTCGTACGGCCGGATCCTCGGCGACCTGACGGCGGTCTTCATCCTGGCGCTCGGCATCATCGCCGCGCTGAACCAGGTGGGCGTCGCCACCACGGTGACCACGCCGGTGCTGATCGCGGTGCTCGCCACGGTGGCCGGCATCCTGATCGTCGGCGTCGGCGGTGGTCTGGTGAAGCCGATGCAGAGCCGCTGGGACCGCTGGCTGGACCGGATGGCCGAGGAGTCGCGGGCCATCCAGGTGCACCGCCAGGCTCAGGCGGCCGGGCGGGGCGACATGAACCGGCAGATGGCCGACCGGGGCGGCGAGCGCGTTCAGCCCATGGCGAGCGCCGAGGAGGCCAGGGCGGCGGCCGGGAGCCGGGGGACGTACCAGTCCGGCAACGTGGGCGAGGAGACCCAGCAGTTCCGCCGTCCGGGGACCTGAGTCGGAGGCGTACCGGTGGAGGGGGTCCGTGCGTGGCGCGGACGCCCCTCCGTCGTGTGCCGGTGGGGTCAGGCCGCTTCGAGGTGACGCGGGTCGAGCGTGCGGGCCAGCGCGCAGACCGCCAGCAGGCGGATGCGCAGCCAGTCCGGCTCGGTCCAGTCCACCGCGCCGGTGGGCGGGGTCATGCCGTGCTCCAGCGCGGCTGCCCGCAGCCCGTCGGCGTACCCGACCAGCGCCGCCGGGGTGAGCGGGCGCCGGTCGCCGTCGAGGCTGTCGCGTACCGCGGCCGCGTGCTGGTCGACCATCGCGAGCAGGCCGGGGTTGGCGGCCGCCGCGGCGAGACCGGCGGCGCCGACCGAGGCGCTGAGCAGGGCGAGGGCGGACCGCGCCGCGTTCGCGGCGGTCCGGTTCGCGACCTGGGAGTACGGCACACGCATGGGGACCGAGGTTAGTCACCCGGCGGCCCGGGCGGCCTCGGCCGCTCGGCCGGTCCCGGGGCCTCTTCCGGTCGGCCGCCCTCCTCCGCCGGGATTGACCCGGCGGAGGGTGGGCAGAAGGAGAACCGCGCGCGAACGGGCGCAGCCGGCACCTTGGGGGGACGGATGGGACAGCACGACGACGGCCCGGACCGGCAGCACCGCCGGCCGGACGGGGTGACCGACGAGACGGTGGCCGCGCTGGGCAAGCTCAGCGAGGCGCTGGAGACGGTGGAGCGGGCGCGCGGGCACCTCTACTCGCTGCACCAGTTGATCGGGCACGCCGACCTGATGCTCGACGACGCGGTCGCGCAGTTGCGGGCCGCCGGCCACGAGGACCTCGCGGAGCGGGTCCGCACCGAGCTGCTCGGCCGCAACGTGATCGCCGGTCGGTGGACGTTCCAGATCGTCGAGGACTTCGACGACAACTACTACCGGGTCTTCCGCGAGCTGGACCGCGCCGCCCGGGACCAGCTGGTGGACGGCCGCCGCCACCTCTACGAGGCGGAGATGAAGGAGCGGCGGCGGACCCAGGGCCGGCCCGGGCACGAGGCCCGCCCCGCCGAGCCCGGCTCACCCCGGGACTGACGCGAACAGCACCGTCTGACCGCGTACGCCCTGCATCGGGTCGACCGGCCCCGCCGGCGACCTGCCCGCAGCGCAACTTCCCCGACCCGACCCCCTGACCCCGGCCCCCGCCGTTCGAGGTGTCGCGGGGCCGCCCGTCAGGTGGGTGTCAGTCGGCCGACGACGCGTCGGCCGGCCGACGCCGGCTGGTGTCGTCGGCGATGATGACGGTCGCCACCATGAGCGCGACGCAGAGGCTGAACAGCCAGGAGTCGTCGGCGACCAGCTTGGCCGAGACCGGGGCCTGGAGCGCGGCGAGCAGGAAGCCGAGCCAGGCGAGACGCCGCTGACGTGGGGTGAGGATGCCGGAGCCCTGTTGCATCCCGAAAGTCTGACGCGGCACCCCCCGGTTGCCGTCACCCGATCGGCCGATTCTGGATGGGCTGTCCGCATTCCTGCCCGTCCGGGCGTTGCTTTTTGCCGGTTCGGAGGAAGTCGTCGCCGGCTGCAAGTGTTCTCGGCGGGTACGGCAGGATGGCCCCCCGTGTCCGTCACCCCGCCCCGCGCCTCCCTGCTCCTGCTCGCCTACCTCGCCTTCGTCAGCCTCGGCCTGCCCGACGGGCTGATCGGGGTCGGCTGGCCGTCGATCCGCGCGGACCTCGGCGTACCGACGGAGGCGGTCGGGCTGGTGCTCACCGCGGGCACCGTCGGGTATCTGACCTCCAGCGTGCTCGCCGGCTTCACCCTGGCCCGACTCGGCGTCGGTCGGCTGCTGGCCGGCAGCACGGTGCTGGCCAGCCTGGCGCTCACCGGGTACGCCTCGACGCCGGAGCTGGCCCTGATGATCGGTTGCGCGCTGGTCCTCGGGCTCGGGTCGGGCGCCGTCGACTCCGGGCTCAACGCGTACGCGGCCGGGGCGTTCGGCCCTCGGCACATGACCTGGATGCACGCCTGCTTCGGCCTCGGGGTGGCGCTCGGCCCGCTGATCATGACCGGCGCGCTCGGCGCCGGGCTGAGCTGGCGCTGGGGCTACGGGCTCGTCGCCGCCGCGCAGCTCGCCCTGGCCACCGCCTTCGCGCTGACCGTACGGGCCTGGCGGCCGGCGGGCCCGGCCGTACCCGTCGTGGCCGGACCGGGCCGGTGCCGGTGGGCGAGACGCTGCGGCTGCCGGCGGTCTGGCTGGGCGCGCTCGCCTTCATGCTCTACGTGGCGATCGAGATCAGCGCCGGGCTCTGGGCGTTCCTGCTGCTCACCGAGGGGCGCGGCCTGTCGGCGACCACCGCCGGCCTGTGCGTCTCCGGCTACTGGGGGAGCCTCTTCGTGGGGCGGGTCGTGCAGGGCGTGGTCGCCGAGCGCATGGGCGTCGGTCGGGTGCTGCGGGGCAGCCTGCTCGGCATGACGGCCGGCGCCCTGCTGATCGCGCTGCCCGCTCCGGCCTGGGTGGCGGTGGCCGGCCTGGCCCTGGTGGGCTTCGCCGCCGCCCCGGTCTACCCGCTGCTCACCCTCGCCACCCCGGAGCGGGTCGGCGCGGCGCACGCGGACCGCGCCATCGGCGTCCAGATCGGGACCGCCGGGCTCGGCGCGGCGCTGATCCCCGGCGGGCTCGGGGTGCTGTTCGGGCACACGTCGGTGGCGTTGCTGGGGCCGGCGCTGACCGTGCTGGCGGTGCTGCTGCTGCTCGTGCACGCCCTGGCCGGGCGCCGGTCGGTGGCCGTCACCGGCTGAGGGGACACGTCCGCCCCCGGGCGGGTCCCGCCCGGGGGGTCTCGTGGCTCAGAGCGTGTCGGGGCCGGTCGGCCGGTCGTGGACGGCCGGTACGCGCGCTCCGAGTCGGTCATCTCCCGCCGCTCGGCCTGCGGCCCGGCGCCCCCGGTCCACCGCCTCGGGGCCGTGCCCGAAGGCGGCCTCCTCGCCGGCGTCGTTGCCGGTGACGTCGTCGGCCTGCCCGTCGATGGTCGAGCGGGCGATCGCCCGGTCCAGTTCCCTCAGCGGGGTCTTCTGCTCGTCCCGCCACACCCTGTCGTCGTTCTCCGTCATCCCCTTGGCGTACCCGGGGTGGATGATCGCAAACGGCCGGCGGGCGGGCCCGGACGCGGCGATGGCCGCCGGATCCACCGGCGGCCATCGGATGCGTGAGTTCCGGGGGAGCGCCTCACGGCTGCGGGCGGTCCACCTTGCCCCGCCAGGCGCCGGTCTCCTGGCCGCGGCGCTCGATGAACTGCTTGAACCGCTCCAGGTCGCCCTTGGCGCGCCGGTCCACCACACCCAGCTTGTCGCCGGCCTTCTCCACCACGCCGTGCGGCTCGAAGTCCATCTGCAGGGTGACCCGCGTCCTGCCCTCGGCGAGCCGGTGGAAGGTGACCACGCCGGCCTGCTGGGTGCCGCCGGTCGACTTCCAGGCCACCCGCTCGTCGGGGAGCTGCTCGGTGATCTCGGCGTCGAACTCACGCTTGACCCCGGCGATGTCGACGGTCCAGTGGGTCATCGTGTCCGTCAGCTGCCGGACCTCCTGCACCCCCTCCATGAACTGGGGGAACTCCTCGAACTGGGTCCACTGGTCGTACGCGGTGCGGATCGGGACGGAGACGTCCACGTGCTCGGTAACGCCGCTCATGACCATTCCTCCTCTGGCCGCCGGTGTTCGTCCGGATCGTGGGCCGATCCGGTCACCAGCGGGTCGTCTCGTTCTTGTGACCGAGTGCGGCCCACACCTCGGAAACGGTGCGGTACCGCGTACCGTCGGGCAGCCGCTCCAGCTCCTCGATGAGGTCTGCGGGCGCCTGGTTCTCGCGGGCGTTGGCGATCAGCTTCTCGCGGTCGCCCGGCAGGGCCGTCATCGTGATGAACCGCCCGAGCCGGCTGCGGTCCTCGACGTCCCGAGAGCTCATGCCCTTCGGGGCGCCGCTGCGCAGCTCACCCGCCGGCGCCGTGGTGGCGCCCGGCTGGTCCTCGCCGGCCGGCTCGGGCTCGCGGAACTCCTCGGCGCGCGAGCCCCCGGTGCCCGGGCCCTGGACCAGGCCGGCGACCTCCTGGCTCATCTGCTCGTCGAGCCTCGGTCCGTGCTTGCTGCTGCCACGTTCCAGTTCCATGCTGTGGTGCTACCCCTGGCAGCCCCCGGGAAACGCCGAACCCGGCACGCGGTCACGAATCGGCGGGGGCCTTCGGCGGCAGGACCGGCTCGCCCGGATCCTCCGCCCCCGCCTGGAGCACCCGACCCCGTTGCAGCTCGGCGTTGATCTGCACGCCGAACATCAGCGCGCAGTTGGACAGGTAGAGCCAGACCAGGAAGGCGATGACCGCGCCCAGGCTGCCGTACGTGACGTCGTAGGAGCCGAAGTTCGCGACGTACAGGCCGAAACCGGCGGAGGCGAGGATCCAGGAGAGGAGGGCCACCGCCCCGCCGGGGGTCAGCCAGCGGAACCTCGGCTGCCGGACGTTCGGGGCGATCCAGAACAGCAGGGACAGCAGCGTCATCATCACCAGCGCCAGCACCGGCCACTTGGCCACGCTCCACACCGTGCGGGCCAACCCGCCGGCGCCCAGCAGATCGCCCACCGCGTCGGTCACCGGCCCGCTGACGATCAGGCCGAGCGCCACCACGGCGAGCAGGATCAGCGTCACGGCCGCCAGGCCGATCTGCAGCGGGCGCAACCGGTAGAACGGCCGCCCCTCCTCGACCCCGTAGATCGCGTTTGAGGCCCGGGTGAACGCGCCGATGAACCCGGACGCCGACCAGAGCGCGCCGAGCAGACCGAAGCTGAGCAGCACCTTCGCCCCGCTCTGCTGGTCGACCACGGTGCGCACCACCGACACGAAGCCGTCGTTGGCGACCACCGAGCCGGCGCCGATGTCGCGGGCCAGCCCCAGCACCGTGTCGACGGTGCGCTCGCCGTCGGAGACCAGGCCGACGAGGGCGACCACCACCACGGTGGAGGGGAAGAGCGCGAGTACGCCGTAGTAGGTCAGCGCCGCCGCCCAGTCCGCGCAGTTGTCCTTGACGAAGTTGCGCCCGCTGCGCACCAGCACCCCGCGCCAGGTGGACCAGCTCAGCTGGCGTACCCGGCGGGGGACCCGCAGGCCGTCCCGGCCACCGGCGACCGCGGTCGGCTCCGTCGTCGCTGCCATCGCCCGCTCCCGTCCCCGCCGGCGCACCCGGCACTCGCTGGCCCCGCCGGTACCCGGTGCCGGAAATCGACAAACCCGGCGGGCGAGTTTGCCGGTCAGGGCCCGGGGAACCGTTCATACGCAGACATCGACGCGGAGGAGGACGAGATGCCCGGGCGCGAGGTACTGCCCAGCACGCTGCGGCGCTCCCCGAAGAAGGCGCAGCGCACCTGGGAGAAGACGCACGACTCGGCGGTGGAGACGTACGGCGAGGGCGAGCGGGCGCACCGCACCGCGTTCGCCGCGGTCAAGCACGAGTTCGAGAAGGTCGGCGACCACTGGGAGCCGAAGGGACGCAAGGGACCCAGCGACCGCCAGGCGCAGGGTGGCGGACCGGCCCGACGGGCTCCCACGGCGGGCGGCGTGGACGCCAACGCCAAGAAGGACCACCTGATGGAGGTGGCCAAGAAGCTGGACGTACCCGGCCGGTCCCGGATGACCAAGCCGGAACTGGTCAAGGCGATCGAGAAGGAGAACAACCGGCAGACCGCGGAGGCCCGCGAGAAGTCCAAGGCCCGCAGCGGTCGCTGAGCCGGGGGCACGACGCACGGGAGCCCGGGACCACACGGTCCCGGGCTCCCGCGTTGCCGCTCACCAGTGGCCGCCGCCGGGGGCCTCCAGGTGCACCGTCTTCACCGTGCTGAACTCGTCGAGCAGCTCCGGGCCGTACCCGAAGCCCTGGCCGCTGCCGCGGCGCGGCTGCGCGGCGCCGCCCGGCGCCCCGCCGAACACCGCGTTCACCTTGACGGTGCCCACCGGCAGCTCCCGCCAGGCCCGCTGGGCGTGGCTCATCGAGGCGGTGAGCACCGTGCCGGCCAGCCCGTACGGAGAGTCGGCGGCGCACCGCAACGCCTCGCTGAACGAGTCCACCACCACCACGGGGGCCACCGGCCCGAAGGTCTCCTCGCGGACCAGCGTCATCTCGTGCCGGCAACCGGTGACCACCGTCGCCGGGTAGAACGCCCCCGGCCCCTCCGGCAGCACCCCCCCGGTGCGCAGCGTCGCCCCCTCGGCCACCGCCGCGGTCACCTGGCCGTGCACGTGGTCGCGGTGCCGCCGGTCCACCAGCGGGCCCAGCTCGGTCGCGGGGTCCCGGCCGGGGCCGATCCGCAGTGCCGCCGCCCGCTCGACCAGCGCGTCGGCGAAGTCCTCCGCCACGTCCCGGTGCACGTAGATCCGCTCGACGGCGACGCAGATCTGGCCGGCGTTGGCGAACGAGCCGATCGCCGCCTGCCCGGCCGCCCAGACCGGGTCCACCCCGGCGTCGACGATCAGCGGGTCGCTGCCGCCGTTCTCCAGCAGCGCCTTCGCACCCGTCCGGGCGCAGGCCGCCGCGATGGCCCGGCCGGTGGCGGTGGAGCCCACGTGGGCCACCATGTCCACCTCCTGCGCGGCCAGCGCCGCGCCCACCTCGGCACCGCCGGTCAGCAGGGACAGCACCCCGGCCGGCAGGGCGCCGTCGAGGATCCGGGCCAGCAGCCAGCCGGTGGCCGGGGTCCGCTCGCTCGGCTTGTACAGCACCACGTTGCCGGTCACCAGGGCCGCGCCGAGCAGCCCGCAGGAGACCGCCACCGGGTCGTTCCACGGGGTGATCGCGGCGACCACGCCGCGCGGCTCCGGCGCCATGAAGTCGATGGCGTGCGCGCCGCCGTGCAGCGTCCGCCCGCCCCGCACCGGGCCCAACTCGGCGTACTGTCGCAGCGTGCCGATGCCCGCCTCCACACCGCCCCGGGCGTCGGCGAGTGGCTTGCCCATCTCCGCCGTCGTCGCCCCGGCCAGTTCGTCCGCCGCCGCGGCCAGCGCGTCCGCGGCCCGGTGCAGCGCC
>NZ_JAEVHN010000125.1:0-12829 GCF_016803375.1 Micromonospora sp. 4G55 | reverse complement strand
CACGACGCCGGGCGGGCACCGGCCGGCGGATCTTCGACCCGAACGCCTACTCCCCACCCTGGGACTTCGTCGTCCGGCTGGCCGAGCGGGTGCCGTACATCCGGCACGACGCCGGGCGGGCACCGGCCGGCGGATCTTCGACCCGAACGCCTACTCCCCACCCTGGGACTTCGTCGTCCGGCTGGCCGAGCGGGTGCCGTACACGGTGGTGAAGGTGGCCCCCGGCATCGACCACGCGCTGATCCCGGCGGCGCCGAGGCGGAGTGGGTGAGCGTGGACGGCGACCTGGTCGAGGCGGCGCTCTGGTGCGGCCGGCTGGCCGAGGTGCCCCGGCGGGCCACCGTGCTGCGCGGCGACGTCGCGCACCGGCTCACCGGCTCAGGTGCGGCGGAGGCGGCCGTCGGCCCGACCCGCCGCTTCCTGTACGACCCGGATCCGGCCGTGGTCCGCGCGCACCTGGTCGCCGAGCTGGCCGACGCCCTCGGCGCGACGATCGCCGACCCGAGCATCGCCTACCTGTACGCGGACACCCCGACCGTGACCCCGTTCGCCCGCTGCCTGGAGGTCACCGACGTACTGCCGTTCTCGCTCAAGCGGCTGCGCGCGCTGCTGCGGGAGCGCCGGGTGGGCCGGGTGGAGATCCTCAAGCGCGGCTCGGCGCTGGAGCCGGAGAAGCTGCGCCGCGACCTGAGGCTGGCCGGCGACGCGGCGGCGAGCCTGGTGCTGACCCGGGTCGCGGGGGCGCCGACCGTGCTGCTCTGCCGGCCCGTCGCGAGCTGACGTCCGGCGTCCGGTTAGCGTGACCGGCATGGCGGGACAGGGCACTCCGGCGACGGCGCTGCTGGCGAAGCGGAAGATCCGGCACAGCACCCACCCGTACGACGTCTCCCCCGACGCGCCGAACTACGGCGCGTCGGTCGCCGAGGCGCTCGGGGTGCCGCCGGAGCGGGTGTTCAAGTCGCTGGTCACCGAGGTGGACGGGGCGCTGACGGTGGCCGTCGTCCCGGTCACCGGCGAACTGGACCTCAAGGCGCTCGCCGCGGCTGTCGGCGGCAAGCGGGCGACGATGGCCGACCGGGCGGCCGCCGAGCGGGCCACCGGTTACGTCCGGGGCGGGATCAGCCCGCTCGGCCAGCGCAAGCGGCTGCCCACGGTGCTGGACTCCTCGGCGTTGGCGTACGACACCGTCTACGTCTCGGCCGGCCGTCGCGGCCTCCAGCTCCAACTGGCCCCGGCCGATCTGGTCGCGCTGACCGACGCCACCACCGCCGCCCTCGCCGCCCACTGATCAGTTCCGGCCGCCGGAAAAGAAATCGGCGCCCGGCGGGGAAACGATTCTCCACGCCGAAACTCGTCGCGCGGCAGAGCGGATCGGACCTGCGGAGATGGTGCCTTTTCCCGCGTTACGGGATCGTTACGGCGGTCCGCCACACTCGTGAGCTCGGCAGTCTTGCGCCGCCGACACGGGTGGCAATACGTTGCCGCTCACAACAAACCAGCGGTCATCCCCCACCCCGAAAGGACCCGTGCAGATGCGCAAGGGCCTCCTCGCACTCACCGTCGTCGGCCTGCTGGCCGCCAACGGCGTGGCCGGTTGCGGCGACCAGCTCACCAGCGGCGACGCGGCCGGCGCCAGGAAACCGAAGATCGGCGTGATCCTGCCCGACAGCAGGACCTCCGCCCGGTGGGAAGGCGCGGACCGCAGGTTCCTCGAGGAGGCTTTCGACGCCGCCGGAATCGACTCCGACATCCAGAACGCGCAGGGTGACAAGAGCCAGTTCTCCAACATCGCGGAGCAGATGATCACCAATGGGGCAACCGTCCTGATGATCGTCAATCTCGATTCCGGCACCGGCAAGGCGGTGCTGGAGAAGGCGCGGTCGCAGGGCATCGCCACCATCGACTACGACCGGCTCACCCTCGGCGGCTCGGCGCAGTACTACGTCAGCTTCGACAACGAGGCGGTGGGCAAGCTCCAGGGCCAGGGCCTGGCGAAGTGCCTGACCGAGAAGGGCACCCGGAAGCCGGTCGTCGCCTTCCTCAACGGTTCACCGACGGACAACAACGCCACCCTGTTCAAAAGCGGCTACGACTCGGTCCTCAAGCCGAAGTTCGACGCCGAGGAGTTCCGCAAGGGCCCGGACCAGTGGGTGCCCGACTGGAACAACGCCCAGGCCGGGGTCATCTTCGAGCAGATGCTCACCCAGACCGAGGGCCGGATCGACGGCGTCCTCGCGGCCAACGACGGCCTGGGCAACGCGGCAATCTCGGTGCTGAAGAAGAACAAGCTCAACGGCAGGGTCCCGGTGACCGGCCAGGACGCCACCGCCCAGGGGCTGCGCAACATCCTCGCCGGCGACCAGTGCATGACCGTCTACAAGGCGATCAAGGACGAGGCGAAGGCCGCCGCCGACCTGGCCATCGCGCTGGCCAACGGGGAGCGGAAGGAGACCGGCCAGACGGTCCGGGATCCGGAGAGCGACCGCGCCGTCGACGCCATCCTGCTCACCCCCAAGGCCATCTACGCCGACGACGTCGCCGATGTGATCGCCGACGGCTTCGTCACCAAGGACGAGGTCTGCTCCGGGGAGTACGCCAAGCTCTGCGCCACCGCCGGCGTCAACTGACGGCACCCCTGCCGACGCGCAAAGGAGAACCCCGTGTCCGCGACCCCCCTGCTGGAACTGCGCGGGATCGACAAGAGCTTCGGTCCCGTGCAGGTCCTGCGTGACGTCGCTCTCTCCGTTCACCCGGGCGAGGTGACCGCGCTGGTCGGCGACAACGGCGCCGGAAAGTCCACCCTGGTCAAGTGCATCAGCGGTATCCACCCGACGGATTCCGGCGAGTTCCTCTTCGAGGGCCGCCCGGTCACCGTGAGCAGCCCCCGGGACGCCGCCGCGCTGGGCATCGACGTCGTCTACCAGGATCTCGCGCTCTGCGACAACCTCGACATCGTGCAGAACATGTTCCTCGGGCGCGAGAAGCGCCGCGGCATCGTGCTCGACGAACCCACCATGGAGCAGATGGCCGCCGAGACGCTCGCCGGGCTGGGCGTGCGGAACGTCAAGTCGCTGCGCCAGCACATCTCCAGCCTCTCCGGCGGCCAGCGACAGACCGTCGCCATCGCCAAGGCCGTGCTCTGGAACAGCCGGCTGGTCATCCTCGACGAGCCGACCGCCGCGCTCGGCCTCGCGCAGACCGCCCAGGTCCTGGAGATAGTCCGCCGGCTCGCGGACAACGGCCTGGCCGTGGTGCTCATCTCGCACAACATGAACGACGTCTTCGCCATCTCCGACCGGATCGCCGCGCTCTACCTCGGCCAGATGGTCGCCCAGGTGAAGACCACCGACATCACCCACTCGCAGGTCGTCGAGCTGATCACCACCGGCCGTTCCCGCCACCTCGGCCTGGGCGCCGAGCCGGACGCCGGCGGCACGCGCGACGGCAGCGAGCCGGCCCACCTGACCCCGGGAGCAGTCCGATGACCACCACCCTCCTGCGGCGGGACGGGCTCGGGGCCGGCACCCCGGCGCCGACCGTCGGCGGCCACGTCCGCGACTACCTCGCCCGGGTACGCGGGGGCGACCTCGGCTCGCTGCCGGCCGTCATCGGCCTCACCGTGCTCTGCCTGGCCTTCGCGACCGTCCGGCCGGTCTTCTTCTCGGCGGCCAACTTCGCCAACCTGTTCACCCAGGGCGCCGCGGTCACCGTGATCGCGATGGGTCTGATCTTCGTGCTGCTGCTCGGCGAGATCGACCTCTCCGCCGGATTCGCCAGCGGCGTCTGCGCCACCGTGCTGGCCAACGTGCTCAGCGTGCTCGGCTACCCCTGGTACGTCGCGGTCATCGCCGCCATCGGCACCGGTGTCCTCATCGGCCTCACCATCGGCTTCCTGGTGGCCAAGGTCGGCATCCCGTCCTTCCTGGTCAGCCTGGCCGGCTTCCTCGCCTTCCAGGGCATCGTGCTGCTCCTGATGAAGGAGGGCACCAACATCTCGATCGACGACCAGGTGATCATCGCGATCGAGAACAACTACGTGCCGCCCGCGATCGGGTGGCTGCTGGCCGGCGTCGCCGTCGCCGGGTACGGCGTCGTGCAGCTCCTGCGCCACCGCAACCGGGCCACCCGGGGCCTGGTCACCGAGCCGGTCGCCGTGGTGGCCGCCCGGGTCGCCGGACTGGCCCTCCTGCTCGGCTGCGCCGTCTACGTCCTCAACCAGGAACGCAGCATCAACACGGCGATCAGCTCCACCAGGGGGATGCCCGTGGTCGTACCGCTGATCGGGGCCCTGCTGGTCTTCTGGACCTTCGTGCTCAACCGCACCGCGTACGGCCGGCACCTCTACGCGGTGGGCGGCAACCCGGAGGCCGCCCGGCGGGCCGGGATCAACGTGGACCGACTGAAGATCTCCGCCTTCGTCATCTGCTCCAGCATGGCGGCCGTCGGCGGCATCATCGCCGCCAGCAAGGACCGCTCGGTCGACCCCAACACCGGCGGCAGCAACGTCCTGCTCTACGCGGTCGGCGCGGCGGTCATCGGCGGCACCAGCCTCTTCGGCGGCAAGGGGCGGATGATCCACGCGGTACTCGGCGGCGCGGTGGTGGCTGTCATCATCAATGGAATGGGCCTGCTGGACCTCAGCTCCGGCCTCAAGTACACCTCGACCGGACTGGTGCTGCTGCTGGCCGCGGGCGTCGACGCACTGTCGCGGCGCCGTTCCGTCGCCACCGGCACGCGCTGACCACGGAGTACCAGGAACGATGCGGGTAGGACCGAGCCAGGACGAGATCCGGCGGCAGAACCTCGGGGCTCTGCTGCGGCACGTGCACGTCCACGGCGCGACCTCCCGCGCGGAGCTGACCACCACCCTCGGGCTCAACCGCAGCACCATCGGCGCGCTCACCGCCGACCTGGCCGGCGCCGGGCTGGTCAGCGAGGGAACGCCGAAGGAGACCGGTCGCGCCGGCCGGCCGTCACTGGTGGTCCGGCCCGAGTCGGCCCGGGTCTACGCGTACGCGTACAGCATCGAGGTGGACCGGCTGCGGGCCGCGCGGGTCGGTCTCGGCGGTGAGGTGCTCGACCGCCGGGACCTGGACCGACCGCGCGGCCTGGACGCCGGGGAGACCGCGCCGCTGCTGGCCGGCGCGCTCAAGGAGATGCACCAGCACGTGGCACCCGGCTCGCTCTGCGTCGGCGCCGGGGTGGCGGTGTGCGGCATGGTCCGCCGCGACGACGGGCTGGTCCGGCTCGGCCCCGCCACCGGCTGGGTGGACGAGCCGATCGGCGCTGCGCTCGCCACCGAGCTGGGCATCGACGTACCCGTCACGGTGGGCAACGTGGCGGACATGGCCGCCTTCGCCGAGCACGCCCGGGGCGTCGCCGCCGGCTGCGACAACGTCATCTACCTGTACGGCGATGTCGGCGTCGGCGCCGGCATCATCGCCGGCGGGCGGCGGCTCACCGGCCACGGCGGGTACGGCGGCGAGGTCGGACACATGGTGGTGGTCCGCGACGGCGCCCCCTGCGAGTGCGGCTCCCGGGGCTGCTGGGAGACCGAGATCGGCGAGCACGGGCTGCTCCGCGCCGCCGGCCGTTCGGACGCCCGCGGCCGCGACGCGCTGCTGGCCGTCTTCGACGCCGCCGACCGGGGCGACGCCCGGGCCCAGACGGCGGTACGCGGGGCCGGCGACTGGCTCGGCTTCGGGGTGGCGAACCTGGTCAACATCTTCAACCCGGAGATGGTCATCTTCGGCGGCACCATGCGCGACCTCTACCTGGCCGCCGCCGCCCAGGTCCGCAGCCGGCTCAACTCGATGGGGCTGCCCGCCTGCCTGGAGCACGTCCGGCTGCGCACCCCCAAGCTCGGTGCGGACGCGGCGCTGATCGGCGCGGCGGAGCTGGCCTTCGAACGGCTCCTCGCCGACCCGCTCGACGCCGGCTGACCGGCGGCTCCCGCCGACGCCCCGGCCTGCGTACCCTGTCGCACGTGGACGTCCAGCTGCGCGCCTCCGACGACGACCGGCACCGGGTGGTCGCCGAGCTGCAACGGCACACCGGCGCGGGGCGGCTCACCCTGGACGAGTTCTCCGATCGCGTCGCCGCGGTCTGGACGGCGCGCACCCTGGGCGAGCTGGCGACCTGACCCGCGACCTGCCCACGCCGCCCGCGCGGCCGGGGCGGGCGACGCCACCGGGCACGGCCGGCGGGAACTGCTGGTGCTCTTCGCGGTCGCCGCGGCCACCCTGCTGCTGCTCGGGATCTTCATGGCGCTGTCCCGCTGACCGGCATCCGGGCTGACTTGTCGATCAGCAACGGTGAACTTATCGGGTCGGTGGTCCGTACCAGTGGACGGACGGGCAGCCGGGGGCGCTGCCCGGCGTGACACGTACGGCCCGGACCGAGGAGGCACCGCAGGATGGCACCGCTGGAATCCGCACGTCGTCGGCCAGGGCACCGGACCCACCGGGTGGCGGTGCTGCTCATCGCGCTGGTGGCGGGGCTCGGCGTCCTGCCCGGCGTGGCCGTGGCCGCACCGGGCAACCAGATCAACGCCGCCGACATGACGCTGCTCAACGGGGTACGGCTGGCCGGGCTCTGGGAGATGCCGGCCGGGCAGATGGCCGCCGAGAAGGGGGTGTCCCCCCGGGTGCGGGAGATCGGGGCCGAGATCGCCCGCCAGCACGGAGTGCTCGACCAGTTGGTCGTCAACGCCGCCAACAAGCTGGGCACCACCCTGCCGACGGATCCCACCACCGAGCAGAAGGGGTGGCTGACCGAGATGCAGGAGGCGAACGGCACCCAGTTCGACCAGATCTTCGTCACCCGGCTCCGGGTGGCGCACGGCAAGATCTTCCCGGTGATCGGCGCGGTCCGGGCCAGCACCCGGGACGCCACCGTCCGCAAGCTCGCGGACGAGGCCAACAAGTTCGTCAACGACCACATGGCGATGCTGGAGAGCACCGGGCTGGTCCGCTGGCAGCAGATGCCGCCGGCCGCGCTGCCGCCCGCCCAGAGCGACTCGCTGATCGCCGCCGCCAAGGCCGGCGCCCCGGCCCCGTCGGTCGGGGTCAGCACCACCATCGTCTGGGCGGTCTTCCTGCTCGCCCTCGGCGTCGGGGGCGTCTCCACCTGGCGCATCCTGCGCCGCAGCTGACCAGCGGACCGCCGTCGGCGGCCGGATCCCGTCGGAACCCGGCCGCGACGGCGTCCTCAGCGGTCGACCTGGGTGAAATCCCAGGAGTGCGGGGGCCGGGCCACCAGCATGGCCGGCGGCTCGGGCAGCGGTTGTGGGCTGCTCCGCCACTTGGAGATGACCACCACCCGGTGGTCGGTGGAGGAGAACACCTCGCTGGACAGGTGCAGCGGGTCGTGTTCCAGCTCCGGCAGGGCGGTGTCGCACACCCAGGTGATCAGGTCGGCGAAGCCGTACGGCTCCGCGCGCGCCTCCCACATCCGCACGATCACGTCGGCGCTCCCCTTCCGTGCCGTCACACGCTGACCGTGGTCAACGGCAGGGCCGAGTCGGCGGGCAGGTCCAGCCGGCTCGGCGTCACCCCCGCCGCGACCAGGTGCGAACCGAGCGCCGCGACCATGGCGCCGTTGTCGGTGCAGAGCTTCGGCCGGGGTACGCGGACCCGGATGCCGTGCTTCGCCGCGCGGTGCTCGGCCATCGCCCGCAGCCGCGAGTTGGCGGCCACTCCCCCACCGATCACCAGCGTCTCGATCCCGTTGGCCCGGCAGGCGTCGAGCGCCTTGGCGGTCAGCACGTCGCAGACCGCCTCCTGGAAGGAAGCCGCCACGTCGGCCACCGGCACCGGCTCACCGGCCCGCTGGCGTGCCTCCACCCAGCGGGCGACGGCGGTCTTCAGGCCGGAGAAGGAGAAGTCGTACCGGTGGGCGGCGAGGTCCTTGGCGGCGGTGAGACCGCGCGGGAACCCGATCGCCGCCGGGTCGCCGGCCCGGGCCTCCCGGTCGATGTACGGGCCACCGGGGAAGGGCAGTCCGAGCAGGCGGGCGACCTTGTCGAAGGCCTCCCCCGCCGCGTCGTCGATGGTCGCGCCGAGCGGGGTGACCCCACGGGCGAGGTCGTCGACGAGCAGCAGGGAGGAGTGCCCGCCGGAGACCAGCATGGCGACCGCCGGCTCGGGCAGCGGGCCGTGCTCCAGGGTGTCCACGGCGACGTGCGCGGCGAGATGGTTCACCCCGTACACCGGCTTCTCGGCGGCCAGCGCGTAGCCCTTGGCGGCGGCCACGCCGACCAGCAGCGCGCCGGCCAGCCCCGGGCCGGAGGTCACCGCGATCGCGTCGATGTCGGCGAGCGTCACGCCCGCCTCCGTCAGCGCCCGGTCCATGGTGGGCACGATCGCCTCCAGGTGCGCGCGGCTGGCCACCTCGGGCACCACGCCGCCGAACCGGGCGTGCTGCTCGACGCTGGAGGCGATCGCGTCGGCGAGCAGGGTGTGCCCGCGCACGATGCCGACACCGGTCTCGTCGCAGGAGGTCTCGATCCCCAGGACCAGGGGCTCGTCAGCCATCAGTCGTCCGTCCCGTCCTCGGTCGGGGCCGCGACGCGCCGCATGACCAGCGCGTCGGTGTTGCTCGGTTGGTAGTAGCCGCGGCGGACGCCGATCGGCTCGAAGCCGTACGTGGCGTAGAGCTTCTGGGCGGGCGCGTTGTCCGCCGCGACCTCCAGCAGGACGGTACGGACGTCGCGCCGGGCCGCCTCGGCGAGCAGGTCCTCCAGCAGCATCCGACCGACGCCGCGCCGCTGGGCGTCCCGCCGGACGGCGATGTTCTGCACCCAGGCCTCGTCCGGCTGGGCGGTCAGCCCCGCGTACCCGAGCACCGTGCCGTCGACGTCGGTGGCGACCCGGTACCAGTGGCCGCTGGCCAACTCGTTCCAGAACATGGCCGGGGACCACTGTTCGGCGCCGAAGAGGTCCGCCTCGATCGGCAGCACCTCCTCGACGTGCCACCAGCGAAACCGGGTCAGTCGTACCGGCGCGCTCACGGCAGGACCGACTTGCGGGCGGTCGCCGCCACGGCGTCCGGCCGGCGCAGGTATAGCGGGGGTGAGCGCCTCCGTCGGCGCACCGGCCCGGATCCGCTCCGCGGCCAGCGCGGCCAGCGCGGTGGCGTCGGGGTAGCGCGGCTCGACCCGCAGCGGCAGGTCGAGCACGTCGGCGTACCGGTGGGCGCCGTCACCCACCGCGGCGGTGACGGCCAGGCCGCGGGCCCGTTCGGCGGCGACCGCGGGGGTGTCGACGTTCGGCCCGGCGATCCGCTGGCCGGCGCCGTCGTAGACGGCCCAGTAGACCTCCCGGCGGCGGGCGTCACTGGCCGCCAGGACCGGTTCGCCGAGCGCCGCCGGGTAACCGATGGCGTCCAGGGAGCAGACGCCGTACGTGGGGACCCCGAGGACCTGGCCCATCGTGGCGGCGGTGACCAGGCCGACCCGCAGCCCGGTGAACGGGCCGGGACCGAGCCCGGCCACGATCGCGCCCAGATCGCGCGGCCGCGCCTCGGCGTCGGCGAGCACCGCGTCCACCTGCGGCGCGAGCAGTTCGCCGTGGGCCCGCGCGTCGACCGTGCAGCGGTGCGCCCGCGGCACGACCCCGTCCGCCGAGACCTCCACCAGCGCCGCGGTCACCGCGGGGGTCGAGGAGTCCACCACCAGTACGAGCACGGTATGCCAGCCTAGTCGCCCTACCGGCCATCCCCGGTCACACCCCGTCGAGGGGGGCCACCATCACGCTGGGTGACCTCGTCGGAGGACAGGACCGGTGGGAACGCGATACCTCAGAGTCATCAATATGCCTCTGAGGTATCGCGCTCACACCGGCATGGCCCACCATTCCGGGATGCCCTCGCGTCTGGTCACCCTCCTCAGCGACGTCGTGCGCCGCGAACGGGAGGCACACGAGCTGAGCCAGCGGGAGCTGGCCGAACTGGCCTCCGTGAGCCAGGCGACGGTGGCCCGGATCGCACGCGGTGACCGCAGCCCCGGCGTCGACGTGTTGGAGCGCCTGCTCGCCGCCATGGGTGTGCAGCTCACCGTCGCGGTGGAGCCACTCGACGCCCACCTCGACGCGCGGATCGACGAGCTGGCAGCGCGACCCGTCGCCGAGCGGATCGAGCAGGCCGGCCTCGACCGGGTGCTGGACCGGCTCGGCGACCTCCCGCACGTGCTCACCGGTAGCTGCGCCGCGCTGCTGCAGGGTGCGGCCGTGCCGGTGACCGAGATCGAGATCGCCGTCCGGTGGACGGACTCCGCCCGGTTCACCCAGTGGCTCGCCGACGGCTACGGGCAGCGCTGGAACGCGCAGTGGCGGGAGTTCGGCTACCTGCGGCTGGAGCCCGAGGAGCCCGGCGAGCACCTGTGGCGGACGATCTCCGGCGACGTCCGGGCCACGATGTGCGCCGAGTTGCCGGAGGCCATCGAGGTGCGGCACGGGGACCGGAGCTATCAGGTGGTGCCGCTGGTCGCGCTGGAACTCACCGATCCGCGCGCGACCGAACTGCTACGCCGGCACCGTCAGCGGGCGGCCGGGTCAGCCGGCTGAGCGCTCCCAGTCGACGGTGGGGAGACCGGCGTCGGCGAGCGCCTTGTTCGCGGCGCTGAACGGGCGGCTGCCGAGGAAGCCACGCGGGTTCATCGGGCTGGGATGCCCGGCCTCCAGCACCACGTGCTGCGGGTTGGTGACCAGAGCCGCCTTCTTGCGGGCATAGCCGCCCCAGAGCAGGAAGACCACCCGCTGCTCCATCGCGTCGAGCGCCCGGATGGTGGCGTCGGTGAACTCCTCCCACCCCTGGTTGCCGTGCGAGCCGGGGGTGGCCTGGCGGACGGTCAGCACCGCGTTGAGCAGCAGCACGCCCTGCGCCGCCCAGCCGTTGAGGTTGCCGCTGCGCGGCTTGGGCACACCGAGGTCCTCGCCCAGCTCCTTGAAGACGTTGCGCAGGGACGGCGGCACCGCCACCCCGTCGCGGACGCTGAAGCTGAGCCCGTGCGCCTGCCCGGCCCGGTGGTAGGGGTCCTGCCCGAGGATCAGCACCCGGGTCTCCCGCGGCGCGCACAGCCGGTAGGCGGAGAAGAGGTCCTCCACCGGCGGGAAGACGGTCTGGGTGGCGTACTCACGGGCGACGAACTCGGCCAGCGCCGCGGTGCGGGCCGGGTCGAGGTGCGGGGTGAGCACGGCACGCCACTCCTCCGGCAGCAGCGCCAGCAGGTCGAGGGCGGGGGTGTCGTCGGGCATCGGCAACCTCTCGTAGTCTGTGCCGGCACTCTAGGCAGCTGGTACGACATGCCCTCAGCGCAGGGCCGCCAGGCGCCGCGCCCAGTCGCCCCCCACCGGCTCCAGCTCGACCAGCCGGGTGTCGTCCTCCCGCCGGTCGAGGCGTACCCGCAGGTGGGCGTCGACCAGCTGTTCGACCAGCCCCTCGCCCCACTCGACCACGGTCACCGAGTCGTCCACCGAGGCGTCCAGGTCCAGGTCGTCGATCTCGGCCCGCGGGTCGGCCGCGTCGCCCAGCCGGTACGCGTCGGCGTGCACCAGGGCCACCGTGCCGCCCCGGGCCGGGTCCGGCCGGTGCACCCGGGCGATCACGAAGGTCGGCGAGGTGATGGCGCCGAGCACCCCCCAGCCCGGCGCCGATGCCCTGGGTCAGCGCGGTCTTGCCGGCGCCCAGCGGGCCGGTGAGCAGCAGCAGGTCGCCGGCGCGCAGCACCCCGGCCAGCCGGCGGCCGAACGCCTGGGTGTCCTCGACCGTCGGCAGCGTGACGGTCAGCGTCACAGCCCCTCCAGGAAGTCCCAGAGCGCCTTGTTGACCTCGTCGGCGTGTTCCAGCATCACCACGTGCCCACTGTCGTTGACCTTGATGTACCGGGCGTGCGGCAGCCGGCGGACGATCTCCTCCGAGTGGGTCACCGGCGTGATCATGTCCTTGTCACCGACCACGACCAGCACCGGCGTGCCGCTGAGCGCGGCCAGCGCCGGGAAGCGCGAGTGCGTGGCGAGGGTACGCAGGTAGCGGGTGACCGTGTCGGCGGAGGTCCGCGAGTTCATCTCCTCCACATAGGAGACCAGGGCCGGGCTGGGCTTGCGGGTGCCGAAGCCGTACTTGCGGGTCAGCAGCCAGGCGACGTTGGTGGTCGACTTCCGGGCCCGGTCGATGACCGTGCCGCCGTACCGGGTGGCGTTGCTCATCATGTAGAGCACCGGCGCGCCGACCCGGCCGATCAGCGCCGGGGCCACCAGCTTGGTCTCCGCGAGCAGGCCGCCCGAGGTGGCCATCAGCACCGTGCCGACCACCCGGTCGCCGAACATCTCCGGGTACAGCTCGGCGAAGGCCATGATGGTCATCCCGCCCATCGAGTGCCCGACCAGCACCAGCGGCCCCTCCGGGGCGGTGCGGTCGATCACCCGGCGCAGGGTGCGGCCCAGCGCGGCGAGGTCGTACTCGCCGCTCTCCAGCCGCCCGGAGCGGCCGTGACCGGGCTGGTCGTACGCGACGATCCGGTGCTCGCCCCGCTCGGCGAGCAGCTTGCGCTGGAAGTGGAACGTCCCCATGTCCAGGCAGAAGCCGTGCACCAGCACCACGGTCGGTCGCCCCGGCGCCGGGCGGGTCGGCTCGACCACCTCGACGTGGATGTCGGTGCCGTCCGGCAGCTCCAGCCGGAACGCGTCGTCGTACCGCTGCGCGCCGAAGACCTCGTGCGCGTACCGGTCGGTGGGGTCGGCCTTGAGCCGGCGGACCAGGGCGCGCTCGCTCACCACGCCCGCGGCGAGCCCGCGGCGGCGACGCCGACCGCGGCCCCGACCACGCCGGCGAC
>NZ_JAEVHN010000124.1:0-12862 GCF_016803375.1 Micromonospora sp. 4G55 | reverse complement strand
ACCGGCATCGCCGCCGGCCAGCCGGTACGGGTGGGCGCCTCCACCGGCGACCACCTCTACTGGTCGTTCCCGGCCTCGGCCGGCCAGCGGCACGAGATCACCGCGACGGTGTCGCTGCCAAAGGCCCGCACCGGGGCGGCCACCTGGACGGTCGAGGTCTTCGACGGGCTGCGCCGCCGGCAGTCCTGCACCGCCGGGGCGCAGACCCCGACGGTGGACGCGGCGACCGGCAGCGTGTCGCTCGGCTGCACCCTGCGCCAGGTGCGCTCCTGGGCCGAGCCGTGGTCGGCGGATCCGCTGCCCGGCACGTACTACGTCCGACTGTCGGTGACCGAGCTGCCCGAGGCCGACCTCGGGCTCCCGGTCGACGTCGACCTGCTGGTCAGCGCGGACGGCGACGGCTCGCGCGACGACGGCGAGATGAAGGCTCCCCTGGTGCCGAACACCAGGGCGGGCACCGTGCTGACCGCGGAGCCGACGGCGACCCCGGCCGAGCAGGCGGACGGCGGGTTCGGCGACCGGCTGCGACCTCGGCTCCCGGTGGATCTGGAGCGCGGTCGGCGGGGTGCTGGCCGCGGTGGCCGGCGTGGTCGGCTTCGCGCTGACCCGCCGTCCCCGCCGGCCCTGACCGGAGGCGGTGGCCGCCCGACCGGGGCGCCACCGCCGCGCTCAGGTCGTGACCGGTCCCCGGGGGACCCAGCCGATGAACCGGTCCTGAAGGGACGACACCGGCGCGGCGCGCAGGTCGGCGGTGGCGGCCGCCAGACAGGAGCCCAGGTAGACGCTGAGCGAGGCGCGGTCCACCTGGTACTCGCTGAGCAGCCGGGCGCGTTTGGTCGGACACGGCCACTCCTCGCCGCAGGAGTCGCAGGTCCACGCCGGTGTCACCGGAACGTGCTCGTCGGGGTGGGAACCCGAGGGTGCCGGGGCACCGGTCATCGTCACTTCCTTTCGGATGGTCGTACCTGGCACCGGCCCGCCGCGTCGACAGCGCGGACGCCGGAAGATCCCCCGCGACGCCCTAACAGCGCTACGGAACGCTCCGGCGTTACGCGGTTGCGGTACGTTCACCGTCGATGGCCGTCACGAACCTCTCCGCCGAGCGGGTGCTCGCCCGGCGGGCGCACCGCCACCTGTCGCCTCCACCGTCGAACGGGTCAGACTGTCGTCGTACCTGAAGGGGGTGGTGATGCGTGACCTGCTGCCGCCGACCGTCTCGGTCGTGGTGGCCGGGCCGACGGACTGGGCGGGCGAGCTGCTCCCCGCCGAGCAGAGCGGTCTCGGGGCGCGCGCGGTGGAGAGCCGGCGGCGCGACTACACCGCCGGCCGGGTCTGCGCCCGGCGGGCGATGGCCGAGCTGGGGCTGCCCGAGCTGGCGGTCCCGGCGGCGGCCGACCGCTCCCCCGCCTGGCCGGCGGGCTGGTCGGCACCATCACCCACACCCGCGGCTACTGCGCCGCCGCCGTCGCCCGGCGACCGACGTGCGGTCCATCGGGATGGACGCCGAGCGGCACCGCGAGCTCAACGAGGGGGTACGCCGGCTGATCTGCCGCCCCGAGGAGGAGGAGCGCTGCGCCCGGCTGCCGGGCGGCACGTCCTGGCCGTTGGTGCTGTTCAGCGCGAAGGAGACCGTCTACAAGGTCTGGCACCCGGTGGTCGGCTCCTGGCTGGACTTCCAGGACGCCACCGTCGAGCTGGACCCGGACGCCGGGACGTTCACCGCGCGGATCGACCCGGTGCGGGTGGCGGCGGCGACCGTGGTCGACCCCCCGTCCGTCGTCATCGGACGCTTCGTCGTCGAGGGCGACCTCGTGCGCACCGCTGCCGTGCTGACGCATTGACCGTTCGGCCCGGTCCGGATCGACGAACGGCGGGTCGGACCCGAGACAATTCCGCGTTGCCCGCACCGACTAGCGTCGAAGAGTTCCCGATGCAGCCGAAGTGCCGAGGAGTACGGTGAGCCAGCCCCAGCCCCCTTACGGGCCGCAGGACCCCAACCAGCCGCCCGTCGACCCGTATCCCACGGCGCCGGTGCCGCACCAGCAGTACCCCGCGGACCCGACCGCGCCCCTGCCGCCGGTCTCCGGCGCGCCGCAGTACCCGACCGCCCCCCAGCCCCCGTACGCGCCGACTGGACCCGACCGCCGTGCAGCCGCCGACCTCCGGCGCGCCGTACCCGCCGGTGTCGGGCGCCCCGCAGCCGCCCGTCTCCGGCGGCCCGTACCCGCAGTACGACCCGAACGCGTCGATGCCGCCGGTTTCCGGCGCCCCGTACCCGCCGGTGTCCGGCGGCGGCTACCCGCCGGTGTCCGGTCCCGGCTACCCGCCTGCGCCGGGCCAGCCGCTCGGCCCGCCCGTGCAGTCCGGCTCCAAGAAGAAGCCGTGGGTCATCATCGGCATCATCGTCGCCGTGCTGCTCCTGCTCTGCTGCGGCGGAGGCATCGCCGCCCTGGTCGCCGGCGGCAAGAAGGCCGCCGACAAGGCGGAGGAGATCGAGCGCTCCCTGCCCACCCCGCGCACCACCGCCGCGCCGGCCTTCCCCGGCACGAAGCCCTCCGCGTCCGCCTCGGCCGCCGACGGCGAGACCTTCAACATGGAGCCCGGCGACACCCTGGTGATCGAGGACGACGAGGGCACCATCGAGATCACCATCCGGAAGTTCTCCACCTCCACCAAGGGCTGCCGCTCCTACGCCCCCGCCCCGGACAAGGGCCTCTACCTGATCGCCGACGTCACCGCGACGGTCACCAAGGGCAAGGCGTCGATCAACCCGTTCTACTTCCAGTGGGTGGCCGAGGACGGCACCACCGTCAACGGGCTGGCCGGCGCGCTCTCCGGCTGCGGCGGCGACATGCTCGACTCCGGCAGCGGCATCCACGCCGGCAGCAAGCGCGCTGGCGCGGTGGTCTTCGACGTCAAGGACAAGAACGGCGTCGTCGAGTACCAGCACAAGTTCGAGGCCGCCGGCTCCTGGAAGCCGTGACCTCCCCGGTTCCGTCGCGGGCCGCTCCCCATCGTGGGAGCCGGCCCGTCCCCTTTCCTGGCTGTACCAGGTCGTCGGCAGCCTTCTCGGCGGTCGCCGGGGGTTTCCCGCCATGGCGGACGGGGACGCGGGGCGGGAGGCGCGGACAGCGCGACTGGTTCACCAACCGACAAGGGGGGCGGCATGAGTTCCACCGAACGGGCGAAGGACAGCGTCGAGCAGGTGGCCGGCCCTGCCCGGGCCCAACTGGGCGACATGAACCAGGACGAGCGGGGGCAGGCGGAACGGGTGGCCAAGCGCGACGAGATCAAGGGCAGGGAATCCGGCGAACACGTCCAGGAGGACGCCCGGGACGTCAGGGGCGATTTCACCAGCTGACGACTCCGGTTGAGGAGAGCCGACCATGCGAATTCCTCACCTGATGGCCGAGCGGTGGGTGAACTCGCCGCCGCTGGCTCCCGACGCCCTGCACGGTCGGGTCGTCCTGCTCGACATCTGGGAGTACACCTGCATCAACTGGATCCGCACGTCGCCGTACGTCAAGGCGTGGCACCGCGACTACGCCGACCTGGGTCTGGTCGTCATCGGCGTACACGCGCCCGAGTTCGAGTTCGGCAAGCATGCCGAGAACATCGACCGGGGGATCCGCGATCACGGGCTCTCCTACCCCATCGCGATCGACAACGACTTCAAGATCTGGCGGGCCCTCGGCAACAACGCCTGGCCGGCGAAGTACCTCTTCGACGCGGACGGACTACTGGTCGACCAATGGGTCGGCGAGGGCAGCTACGAGCGCGTGGAGTCGGAGATCCGGCGGCTGATCGAAGTCAGGGCGCCCGGCACGAAGCTGCCGCCGGTCAGCCCCGAGGCGATGGCGTTCGCGACGACCGGGGAGCCCTCCTACCTCGGCGTCACACCCGAGACGTACGTCGGCGCGCACCGCGCCGAGCCGGGCACCTTCGCCCTGACCGGCGACTGGGAGACCAGCGGCGAGTACGTCGAACTCACCAGCGGCACCGGCGAGCTCGCCCTGCCCTTCAACGCCGGCGAGGTGAACCTCGTCGTGGACCCCGGTCCGTCCGGACAGGCGGCGATCGACGTGCTGCTCGACGGGAACCCGATCGGCGACGAGCGCGGCGACGACGTCGACTCGGACGCGGTGGCCCGCGTCGACCGGGCGGGCATGATCCGGCTCGTCGCCGGGGCGTCGCGGGACGATCACCTGCTGACGCTCGGCACCAGCCAGCCCGGTCTTCGCGCTTTCGTTTTCACCTTCGGCCCGTGAGCGTTGCTGCTGCTTACCCGGGCTTACTTGGGCGGTTCCGCGCCCGACTGCTCGCTCACCATGTACTCCGCGTACCAGTCGGGCCAGTTCGGGTCCGCCTGGCCGGTGCGCTTCTCGTGCTCGCCGTGGGCGGCCGCCGCCCGTCGGAGCGCGCCCGCCAGGTCGTTCGGAGAGGTGTACGACGTCGCGGCGGCCTGGATCCGCCCGGGGAGTCGGGTGGTGATCTCCTGAAGCAGCCAGTTGTTGCCGTCCGGGTCGCTGAACGTGGCGCGCGAAAAGTAGCTGCGGCGCTCGGGATCCAGACCGTCCACCGGCCCCTCGGGGCTAATGTGGAAGACCTCGCTCGCCTCGACACCGGCGGCGACCAGCGCGTTCCGGGCCGCCTCGACGTCGGAGACGATCAGGTACGCCTTGGCCGAACCGGGCGCGGCCGCCGTGAGGTTCGGGCCGAACTGCACGGAGCAGTCGGAGCCCTGCGGCGTGAACTGGACGACGCCGGGCGGTGTCTTGTCGAGCCGCCACCCGAGGCGCCCGTAGAACTCCTTCGCGCGATCGACATCCGAGACCGGGATGACGACGACCTCGAGCTTCAGGTCGACGTCCCGGATGTTCGGTGTCCCGCCGGCGTCGGTTTTCGGGCTCATCGCGGCCTCCGTGGGCTGAGTCAGGACGACATGGATCTCCCCGGCGGCGTCGTGCGACTTCCCCGGCTTGGTTTCCTGGCCGGGGCGCTGCGCCAATGGCCGGGCGCGCCGTCAGACGGGCTGCCGCGTGTGCGGAGGCCGCCGGTGAGGCAGGGTCTCGCTGACGACGCTACTGCTTCGGCAGTTGCGGGGTGTCTGGTTCGCGGCATCGCGTCCTCTGCCGGCCGAGCAGTTGTCGAGCTGCGATTCAAGGTGATTCCTGGCCACGGTCGCTACTCTGGGTTTCGCTGCTGGGCTGCCCTTCCGTCGGCCCCGGCCGGCTGCCGAGCCGGCGGGTCAGATCGCGACCGGGTGGCGCGGTTCGTAGAGACCGAGTTCGCCGCCGCCGGGCAGCCGCAGCGCGGTGCGCAGCCCCCACCGCTCCTCGGTGACCGGGATCGTGAACTCGACGCCCTTCGCGGCCAGGTCGGCCATGGTCGCCGCGACGTCGTCGCACATGAGGAAGAGCTCGTGGGCCGGCTCGCCCTCGGTCGGGTGCATGGCGAGCTCGGCCGGCGGCAGCTTGAAGATGAGCCAGCCATGGCCGGCGTCGACGTGGTGGTAGCCGAGCGTGTCCCGGAAGAAGGCGCGGTCCGCCTCTGGGTCGCGGCTGTAGATGATCACATGAGCACCATTGATCATTCACCGACCATAATGCGGAGGCCCGACGTGGCAGCGCCAATCTCGCCAGAAAAGGCCGCCGCGTGACCGAGCGGGAGGCCGGCGAGTTGAGCCACGGATGACCCCTGGTCAACCCACGGACGGTGAGATGCATGGACGACGGGGAACGCGAGCAGGCGCTGCTCACCGCCCTGACCACCGAGCATTTCGTGCTTCAGACCGCGCGCAGCGCGACCGTCACCGAGTCGGTGGGTCGGGCGACCGTCTTCCTGTCCATGCTCTCTGCCGCGCTGATCGGGCTCGGTTTCGTCGCCAGCAACGCCGCGCTCGTCCGGCCGTACCTCGGGGCGGTGCTGCCGACGCTGGTGATCACCGGACTGCTCACCTTCCTGCGGCTGGTGCAGAACATGGTGGAGAACGAGCTGGATCTCGCGCGGATTCAGCGCATCCGGGCGTACTACCATCGCCGGCTGGCCGGCGAGCACGACTTCTTCGCCGACGCGGTGCAGGGCGAGGGCATCATGCGGGCGACCTGGGCGGCGGTCGGTAACGCGCCCCGGCGGGCGCAGCTGTTGCTGACCACGGCGGCGATGGTGGGCGCGGTGAACGCGCTACTGGTGGGGCTCTCGGTCACGCTGCTGGCCGGGCTCGCGGGGCTGTCGCCCGGGTTCGCGATCGGCGTCGGCACGGTGTTGGCTCTGGTGGCCTTCGCCGCCCAGGTCGCCTACATCAACCGCGAGTCGATCTCCCAGCCCGCTTAGGAGCAGCCCTCGACGTCCGGACGGGCACGCACTGTCCCTCCTTTGATCACGGCGAATACGACGAGACCGAGACCGAGGAGGGCGACGACCGCCACCGAGTGCAGGCGCAGACCCAGCATCAGCGGCACGAGCCCGAGCATCGACGGGATCGCCAGCAGGCACGCGATTCCCATGAGCGGACTCAACACCATCAGTCCCACCTTTTCGCCCCGAACTGACCACCAACCGTCTGCGGTACCGCGCTTGAGCCGGGCAGCCTCGATCAGCATGGGCAGACCGGAGGCGGCAAACATCCCCAGGAACAGGGTCTGCAACCAGCCGCGGTGGCCCCAGGCCTCGGTCTCGACCCGATCGCCGGCCGGCAGTTCGATCGCCACGGGGCTGCCCTCCCACAGCAACGCCTCTGCCTCTGCCTCATCCCTGAGCCTGCGGCTGCCCGAGGTGGGGACGTCGGCCTCGGCGAACAGCACGTACTCAGCGTCCCGCTCCACCATCAGGTGCCAGTCACTGCCGGGGCCACGACTGTGCCAGGGGCCGGACAAGGTGACCGGGATCCGCTCGAGACAGCCCTTCGGCGGATCGACATCCGGCTCCACCCGCATGGTCCCCGCGGGCACTCCACCCCTCGCCGCATCGCGATCGCGTCGCGGATGCCGTCCGGGACGTCGACCAGCGCCAACAGTCCGAGCGCGCCCGCCAGCAAGCCGTAAAGCACAAGGAGCGCCGGCCGCGTCCAGAACGCTCGGCGCCAGAATTGCCAGCCGCGAGGAGGTTCCTTCGTACGCCTGGACACACCAACCACCTCCCTCCCGATTGTGGCGTGCCGTTGCCCGGAGTCCGGGGCATCACCCTGATCTGCACATTCGATGTCGGTCGGAGATGTCAGACCATGCTGCGGCGGCGACCTGGCCCGGTCTCAGGCCCGGTTCCCGTAGTGGGAGACGATCCCGTAGCTCTACCCATCGCATGCCAACCGCTCGTGCTGCACGGTGGACCCGCCCTGATAACGGCTTACGGCCTGTTCGCGGCCCACGGATCAACCGCCGTGTCCGGCCAGGTCCGCTGGCGGTGGCCGCATTCTGGCAGCCACGGTCCGCACGTCCGGACCGGATGTTCGGGCCTACCACCCCACGGGCCAAGCCGATCCGGAGGGCTTCGCCGCGATGGGGTGCGCGGAGACGTTGCTGCACGGCGATGACATCGCCCAGGGCCTGGGTCTTGCCATCGATCCCCCGCGCGACGTCTGCACTCGGGTACTCGCTCGACTGTTTCCGGAAGCGGCGCAGGAACTGGCCACCGTCGACCCGTGGGCGGCGCTGCGCTGGTCCACCGGCCGGATCGAACTGCCGGGACGTCCGCAACTGAAGGAATGGCGCTGGCAGGGTGCTCCGCAGGGCGGATGACCCATCAGCCGTGTTGCCGTCCCAACGCTTGCGCGCCGCTTGCCGGCTGGCACCTACCGCTGAACCTCGACCACCACGTCCTTGGCACTCGGCGTCAGGGAACCTGGTCCAGCGCCAGCCCACCGGCGAGGAGGAGCAGCGCTGTCGCCACCGGCCAGGGCCACCAGCGGCGAGTCAGGTCGAGCCGAATCAGCGACATCACGAGGCAGATGGCTGCCGGCACGCTAGCCGCAGCGGTCACGATCCAGAAGGTCCGCTGCTCCGGACGCCAGCAGACTCCCCATCCGTCGATGGCGGGATCGCAGGGGTGGGGACCGGGGCCAGTGAGCGCCGAAGCAAAGTAGAGCAGGTCGAACGCGTATACCGCCAGGAGCAGAACGCTGACGATCGCGAGGGGGATCACCACCCCGAGTCGCATCGCCCGGGTGCGGGGATGGATGGTTGCGGGTTCGGCGCCCTCCGGGCTGCCGTTTACCGTGGTCACGGCGAAATGATGGTCGACTGGCAGGCGTTCGTCGTCACCCGACCGTCCCGTCTTCGCGCTGTGGGCCGATGTTGACTGCTGGATTGGACACGCAACGAGCACGGCGACCGCTAGGGGCGAAGAGATGATCGACGCTTGCCGATCCCTCGACTGCCTGGTGCCGGCTACAGCGAGGTGGCCTCGGAAGCGACGAAAAAGGCACTCAAGCACCTCGGCAAGCAGTTCCTGCAACCGGAACCAGCCTCATCCGTAGGCATACTCGTCCACGTCAAGCTCTGCTCGCGTCAGTCGAAGGAACTCCAACACCCGGGCGTCGACGTGCCAGCCCAGCAACTGGTGCTGCCCGGGGAGCTTCTCCAGTCCTTCGACCGGGCTGGTCAGGTCTTCTCCCTCGCCGTCCGGATGCTCGAACACACGGACGACTTGCAGCTGGCTCGCGCCCGGCTCTCCATCGACGTTGTCCAGTTCCACGGCCAGTTCCCCGATGCGTTCCGCATGGTCGAAGAGCCGATCCACAACCCGCTTGAGCTGTTCGTCCACCGTCAATCCACGCTTGCGACAGGTGATCTTCCATCGGTGACGGGTGGGCCTGGGCGGGCAAGCCACACGGCTGCCACGAACGACGATCTCGTCCGGTTCGATGCCCAGCCTCGCCGTGATCTCGGCGGCCGACAGCTGGTTGGAGCTCAGCGCGAAGTACACGTATTGCGAGACGATCACCGGCGGACCCTACCCAACACAGACGCCTTGGGCGCTGCGGTTTCTTGCTGTCGCTGTACAAGATCGAAAAAGGCCGTCTCCGACTAGCGGAAACGGCCTTTGAACTGGGTGGAGTTGAGGGGATTCGAACCCCTGACCCCCTCGATGCGAACGAGGTGCGCTACCGGACTGCGCCACAACCCCTCCGCCGGCGAACCGGCTTCGGTCCCACCTGGCTTTCACCAGGCGGGCCGGCGACAAGGCTAACAGGTCCACCCTGCCCGCCGCGAATCCACCCCCGGCGCGCCGACGGGCTGCGCCCGAAGATCGACTCGGGATGCGGCGTGTTGCGGTGTCCGCGCCACCGAACACCGCAACACGCCGCAAACGGCGGTGCGGGCGGCGAGGAGGCACGGCCCGAGACACGCGACGGCCCGCCCCCGGGAAGGGACGGGCCCGTTGTGCGGGTCTGCGTGGTCAGGGCGCGTGGGAGGCCACCACCACCGCGTCTGGCGGGGTGTCCGGGACGGTACGCGCGGCCAGCCGACGGACGGCGGTGTTGAGCACCGCGATCAGCGGCACCGCCACCAGCGCGCCGGTGATGCCGGCCAGCACCACGCCGGCCGCGATCCCGATGATCACCGCGAGCGGGTGGATGGCCACCGCCCGGCCCATGATCAGCGGCTGGAGGATGTGCCCCTCGACCTGCTGCACCCCGATCACCGCACCCAGAATGATCAACGCGGTCACCGGGCCGCTGTCGACCAGCGCCACCAGCACCGCCACGATGCCGGAGAGCGCGGCGCCGACGATCGGGATGAACGCGCCCAGGAAGACCAGCGCGGCCAGCGGGAACGCGAACGGCACGTCGAAGATGACCAGGAAGATCCCGATGCCGACCGCGTCGATGAAGGCGACCAGCACGGTGGCCCGCACGTACGCGCCGAGCGTGGCCCAGGAGGCCCGGCCGGCGTCGTCGACCTTCCAGCGGGCGGCCACCGGCAGCAGCCGGACCAGGAAGCGCCAGATGTTGTTGCCGTCACGCAGGAAGAAGAAGGTGGCGAAGAGCACCAGGACGGTGCCGGTGAGCACCTCGGCCAGCGTGCTCGCGGTGGAGATCGCGCCGCTGGTGAACTTCTCGGTGTTGCCGTTCACCCAGGCCTGCGCCTCGTCGATGTACCGCTCCAACTGGCCGTCGGAGAGGTGCAGCGGGCCGGTCTTGAGCCAGTTCTGGATCTGCCGGACGCCCTGCGACGACTTCTCGCTCAGCTCCGGCACGCCCTGGATGAACTCGTTAACCACCAGGGTCAGCGTGCCGACCACCGCGGCCAGGCCGCCGACCAGCACCACGGCCGTCGCCAGCGACCGGGGGAAGCGCGCCCTGAGCAGCCAGCCGACGGCCGGCGCGAGCAGTGCCGAGAGCAGCAGCGCCACCGCCAGCGGGATGATCACGATGCTGATCGTGCCGACGATCTTCAGCACCGCCCAGGTGACCACGCCGATCACGATCAGCCGCCACGACCAGGCGGCGGCGATCCGCAGCGCGTGCGGCACGTCCTCGTCGTCACGGCTGCTGGTCGAGGTGTGCATCGCGGCGGGCGGCTCCGCGCCGACCACCGTCGCCGACCTCGGCGCGGCCGGCCCCGGGGACGCCGGCGAGGCGACCCGGGCCTCCTCGGGTACGTCGTCGGGGGCGGAACGACCGGAGCGCACCGACTCCCGCCCGGACTCGTACGCGCGGCGGAGTCGACCGCGTACCCGCTCGAAGCGGCTCAAGCGCACCTCCTCAGGATGAAACCGGGCCGCCCAGGACGACGGTCCGGACAGGGTACGTCCGACAGCGACACCGTAGGGCAGTTCCGCCACACATTGCCCCCGCCCAGCACCGCTCAACCACGGCGACGACCGCCCCCGGGCACGCGGTAGCGTCTTCGCGTGACCGCCGATCAGAACCTCGACTCCGGCCTGCCGATCCGCCTGCTGCACGACCGCGTGCTGGTGCGGGTGGAGGGCAGCGAGGGTGAGCGCCGCTCCACCGCCGGCATCGTGATCCCGGCCACGGCCGCCGTGGGCAAGCGACTGGCCTGGGCGACCGCGGTGGGGGTGGGACCCAACGTCCGCGCGATCGTCTCCGGCGACCGGGTGCTCTTCGACCCCGACGAACGCTCGGAGGTCGAGCTGCACGGCCGGGGGTACGTGCTGCTGCGCGAGCGCGACGTGCACGCCGTCGCCGCCGAGCGGGTGGAGACCGAGTCCACCGGCAACACCGGCCTCTACCTGTAGCGGGGCGCGCACCGGCCGCGCCTGCGGGCGGGGCGTGTCGCCGTTTGTGGGGCTTCCCGGCGGGAAGCCAGGCACGTCCAGCGCCCTGGGGAGGGACGATGCCGGTATTCGTGAAGAAGCTGCTGCTCTGGGGCTTCGTCGCCTTCCTGATCTATTTCATGGCGTTCCGGCCGGACGGCGCCGCGCAGATGTTCAAGGGGATCGGGGCGGCGCTGATGGCGATCGCCCAGGGACTCGGCGACTTCCTCACCAGCATGATGACCTGACCGCGCCGCCGGGTCACGCCCGGCCCGGCCCCCAGGGCACGGCCGAGGGCGGGCCGTACCAGCCGGGTGGGGGATGGCCGGCCGGCAGCGGCGGCGGGGCCAGCACCACCGGGATCGGCACCACCGGGGAGTCCGGGGCGTCCACCGCCCGCTGCGACCCGTCCGGGAAGCGCAGGTGGTAGCGCTGCCCGTCCCAGACCCCGACCGGCGCCTGCGGGTCACGCCCGACGAAGAACGCCCGGTACGCGGCGATCGCCTCCAGTAGTTCCCGCTCCTCCCGCACGGTGCGCTCCCGGTCGGCCGCCTTGCGGTCCAGCCCCCGGCGCATCCCGTCGCGCAGCAGCGCCAGCCGGGTGGCCGCGAACTGGTAGCCGCGCATCGCCCGCAGTCCGGCGTCGCCGCCGACCCGGCGAGCCCAGACCCGGGCGGCGTGCCGCCGGCCGAGGCTGCCCAGGGCCGCCACCTCGGGCGGGCTGAGCCAGCCGGCCCGGACGTAGTCCGGCAACGTCCGCTCGGTGAGTCGCCCCTCCCAGGCCCGCAGCCAGACCGCGAAGCCGACCATGCCGAAGAAGATCGGCACCATCAGCGCGACCATGCCGTACATGAAGATCACCAGCTCGCCGGTGGCCTGCACCAGCGTCGGGATCAGGTTCCAGGTGCCGTGCAGCATCATCGCCAGCAGCAGGCCGGCGGCCGGCGCGAGCACCCGCACCCGGCGGTCCGCCGTCCGCGCGGCGATGCCCAGCCCGACCCCGGTCATCGAGGTGAACAGCGGGTGGGCGAAGCCGAAGAGCAGGATCCGGGTGATGAAGATGGCGAACACCTGCCGGAAGCCGGTGGCCGGGCCCCACTGGTCGGCGCCCGTGGCGTAGCCGTAGCCGCCCAGGTAGAGGATGTTCTCCACCATGGCGAAGCCGACCGCGGAGAGCCCGCAGTAGACCAGGCCGTCGGTGATGCCGGACCACTCCCGCCGCCGGAAGACCAGCAGCAGGATCGGGCCGAGCGCCTTGGTCAGCTCCTCGATGAACGGCGCCACCAGCACGCCGGTGAGCGCCTGCGGCAGCCCCCAGTCCTTGAACAGCCCGGCCGCGGTCTCGTTGACGGTCAGCGAGGCGGCGGTGGAGACGAAGGCGCCCCAGGCGAAGCAGAAGATCAGGTATTTCAGCGGCTCCGGCTCGTACCGGTCGAGCCAGAGGAAGCAGGCGACCAGCACCGGCACCGGCAGGATCGCCGCCACCAGGCCGATGAGCAGCGCTTCCAGCCCGAGGTTGGAGCCGAGCACGAAGAGCATGTAGACCGCGCAGGCCGCGATCAGCAGCACCACCCCGGCCAGCGCCAGGACCCGCCGCCAGCCGAGCCGGCGCAGCGGCATCCGGGGCAGGGCTCCACCCGAC
>NZ_JAEVHN010000123.1:0-12873 GCF_016803375.1 Micromonospora sp. 4G55 | reverse complement strand
GCAGGTCGTCGCCGCCGGTGGCGAGGGTGAGGGCGCAGAGTCGGCAGCACGGTCGCGGCCTGTACGCCGCGCAGTACCGTCGTCGGGTGGGGCCGGTCGGCCGAGGGGCGGCCGGCGGCGCGCAGCGCGACCACCGCGACGGCCAGCGCCAGCGCGGTGACCAGCGCGAACCACACCCGCGAGTCGGTCCACCAGGCGTCCACGCCGGCCCGGGGCAGCCCGAACAGCGCCATCCCCGGCTGGTACGGCGTGTAACCGAGCAGCCGTTCGTCGGCGGGGAGCGCGGCGATCGCGTCGGGCCCCAGGTAGGGGGTGCCGTGCTCGGCGAGCCGGATGCCGGCGTGCTCGACGACCACCACCTCCTCCTGCGTCCGGTCGGTACGCCCCGACGCCCGCTGGATGCTCTGGATCACCAGCGGCAGCAGGGCGGTGGTCGCCCAGGTCAGCGCGGTGATCGCCGAGCGCGCCGCCACCCCGGCCAGCTCGGGGCGGCGGCCTCGGAGCAGGAGTTGGCCGACGACCAGCAGCGCAGCGATCAGGTAGCCGACGGCGGCGACGCTGCCCCAGGCCCGGTGCGGTGCCAGGGTGGAGGTGGCGGCGGTGATCGCGGCGAAGGCGGCGGAGACCGCGTAGAGGCCGAGGTCGAAGGCGAGGCCGCCGGCGGTGGAGTCCAGGGCGCGCCAGGTGCGGGAGGCGGCGGTCAGCGCCGGCAAGTGTGGCAGACCTGCCGGGCGGCGTCCGGCCGGGCTGGCGGCGGCCGGGGGCGAGGCGGATGACCGCGCCGGTGTCGTGCAGCGGCTGGACGAGGGTGCCGGGCCGGCGCCCGAGCCGCGTTGCAGGGCGGCGAGGAGGCTGCCGGACGGCAGCGGACGGGCGAAGAGGTGGCCCTGGCCGGCGGCGCAGCCCAGCTCCCAGAGCGCCCGGCGTTGCGGCTCGCTCTCCACACCCTCGGCGACGACGGTGAGGTCGAGGCTGCGGCCGAGGTCGAGGGTCGAGCGGATGACCGCCGCGGCTTCCGCCGAGCCCTCCATCGCGCTGACGAAGCTGCGGTCGATCTTCAGCTCGTGCACCGGGATGCGGGAGAGCAGGGAGAGCGACGAGTAGCCGGTGCCGAAGTCGTCCAGGGCCAGCCGGACGCCGGAGTCGCGCAGCCGGCTGAGCACCCGGTCGACCACGTCGAGCTGGCTCAGCGTCAGCGTCTCGGTCAGCTCCAGGACCAGCCGGTCGGGCGGGAGGTCGTGGGCCCGCAGCCGGGCCAGCACCGCGCCGGGGAAGCGGGCGTCGAGCAGGCTGCGTGGAGAGACGTTGACCGAGACCGGCAGGTCGAAGCCGGCCGCCCGCCAGCTCACGGCGGCGAGCAGCGCCTGGTCGAGGATCGCCTCGGCGAACGCGGGGAGCAGGCCGGAGCGTTCCACCGCCTCCAGGAAGCGCAGTGGATCGATCATGCCGTGGGTCGGGTGGTGCCAGCGGGCCAGCGCCTCCGCGCCGGTGACCTCGCCGCTGGCCAGGTCCACGATGGGCTGGAAGTTGACGGTGAACTCGTGGTCGGCCACCGCCCGGGGCAGCTCGCCGCCGAGGGTGAGCCGGCCGAGGTCGGCGGTGTCGCGGGTCGGCGCGTACGTGGAGACCCGCTGGCCGGCCCGCTTGGCCTGGTACATCGCCACGTCGGCGCGGCGCAGCAGCTCCGGCATGCCCCCGCTGGCCGGGGCCACGGCGATGCCCCCGCTGGCCTCGACGCTGATCCGCATGCCGTCCACGTCCAACGGCTGGTGCAGGGCGCCGATCAGCGCCTCGGCCCGGTGCGCGGCGACCGCCGGGGCGGGCAGCCCGCGCAGCAGCACGGCGAACTCGTCGCCGCCGAGGCGGGCCACCAGGTCCTCGGCCTGCGCGGCGGCCCGTAACCGGTCGGCGACCTGTATCAGCACCTGGTCGCCGGCGGCGTGGCCGAGGGTGTCGTTGACCTCCTTGAAGTGGTTGAGGTCGATCAGCACCAGCGCGGTCACCCCCTCGGCGTGCCGGGTGCTGAGCTGCTCGGTGCCCCGCTCCAGCAGCTGCCGTCGGTTGGCCAGGCCGGTCAGCGCGTCGTGGGTGGCGGCGTGCGCGTGTTCGGCGGCCACCCGGGCCAACTCGGCGTACGCCTGGGCGTTGCGGACGGCGGTGCAGAGTGCCGAGGCGAAGGTGCGCAGGGTGTACTGCTCCCGCTCGGAGAGCTGGACCGGTCCCCGGAAGCGCAGCCGCAGCACCCCCACGTCGGCGCTGCCGTCGTGCCCCTCCAACGGTGCGGAGACGGTGGAGCCCTGGACGCTGCTCGGGTCTCCGGCGGGCCCGTCGTAACCGATGCCAGCTCTGGTACCCCGGACCGCGCGGGGGCGGTCGCGCAGCTCTATCTCGACCTCGTCTGCGGAGAAGAGTTCGGCGGCCTGAGTGACGGCGGTGGTGAGGACCTTGTCCAGGTCGACGACGTTCAGCGCGTCCGTGGTGCGGGCGAGGCGCTGCCAGGCCTGTTGCTCGGTGCGGGCCTTGACCCGGTTGGAGTAGAGCAGGTGGAGGCTGAGCATGAGGGGTGGCACGGCGATGAGTAGGCGGCTGTCGCCGCGCAGGATGAGGAACGTCCCGAGGACCACCACCAGTCGGCCCACCGCAAAGGCGAGCCGGAGTTCCCAATCCTCCCGGAACAGTTCCCGCACCCGTTCACCGGAGGCGATCGCGATGACCGGCAGTGCGACCAGCTCATCCAGCAGCACCGCAGTCAGATAGGCGAGGGACAGCGGCAGGATCGTGGCCAGCACGCTCTCTTTGCCCACCTGCCAGCCGCTCGCGTGCAGTACCGTGCCCGCCGCCGTCGCCACCAGCATGTTCTTCCCCACGCCGAAGGCGGCCCGGATGGCGGGGATTCGAGCGAGGGTGGTGACCAGGACGAGGGCGCAGCCCGTGGCGAGGACCACGGTCGAGGTCGGGGCCACGGTGAGGCCGATGACGATCGCCGTCTCGGTCCACGCGATGTCGTGGTTGTTGGCTCTGATCCGGATACGCACCTTGACGGTGAAGCCGGCGGCAACAAGCGAGATCAGGGCGAGCCAGGTGGCGGGGCCGACCTTGGGTTCATCATCGGCGAGACGAACGGCGGACACGATGGTGGCGACGGCCGCCAAAAAGACGACGAGACCGACTAGCGGCAGCAGCCGCCGATCGGTCCCATCACTCCGTCGTTGTGGAGTCACCCATCGACCTCATTCAGTAACCGATGGTTGTGCACTCCGCAAGTTTACTGCTCTCGACCTGCTTGCAGAACGTTGCTCAGGTCCATTCGTGCGACGTCATCATGACCCCCAGCGCGATTGTTTCGTGCACCAATAGGGGAAGCTTAAAGGACGGTTGCCGCGCTCTTGCACTGATGAATGTCGGTATGCGCGATATCAGCAAACTCACAATGATTTGTGACGTTGTGTCCACGGGCTAAATGCGGAGCGCGTACGCCTCGTACCCGGTGTTGCAACGAACGACCCGAGGCTTCGCCGGTCACCGGGGTGGGACTGCGTTTGCGAACTATCTTCAGTCTGGCCCTGCCCGCTTCCAATTCCATCGACGGATCGGACCATCTCCTGGCTGCCGCAGGGTGACGTGGAGGGGTATGCCGATCATCCGGACGGGCAACGGGATGTGCGCCACTCACACCGTTCCACCCAGTTCACGATCTCGTAGCGTGATCATTTGAGCACTTGGGAGGATTCATCGCGGATCTGGTGGAGATTCGCGTCCTGGGTGGCCTCGATGCCCTCATCAAGGGCGAGCGACTGGTGACTGTAGAGGATCTGGTCGACGAGTTGTGGTCCGAGGGTCCACCCCCCCCCATCCGCTGTCGCCAACGTGCGTAGTCGCCGCCGAAGAGGGAACGGATCGCCTTGTCCGAACGGGTGTCGGACAGCGGTAGCGCGCAGCCCCGGGATGCTGCTGTGCGTCACGGTTTCCCAGCGACACTGACGGACGGGTAGGTGAGGGAGGAGCCCGCCATGCCCCCGGCTGTGCTCCTCCCGAACTCGTGACACGTTCCGGTCGTACCCGGCGGATAGGCTGCGGTCGTGACCGATCCCGCGCAGCTCACCCACGTCGACCCGGCGGGCGCGGCCCGCATGGTCGACGTCTCCGCCAAGCAGGTCACCGGCCGGCTCGCCGTGGCCGCCGGCCGGTTGCGCACCACCGCCGAGGTGTCGACCTGCTCCGCCGCGACGGCCTGCCCAAGGGCGACGCGCTGGCGGTCGGTCGACTCGCCGGCATCATGGGCGCCAAGCGCACCCCCGATCTGATCCCGCTCTGCCATCCGATCGCGCTGCACGGCGTGACGGTCGACCTGCGGCTCACCGGGGACACCGTCGAGATCACCGCTACGGCCAGGACCGCCGACCGGACGGGCGTGGAGATGGAGGCGCTGACCGCCGTGGCGGTGGCCGGGCTGGCCCTGGTCGACATGGTCAAGGCGGTCGACCCGGCCGCCTCCGTCGACGCGGTGCGGGTGCTCCGCAAGGAGGGCGGCAAGACCGGCGAGTGGGTCCGCCCGGAGGATCGGCCGTGATCCGGGCCCGGGTGGTGGTGGCCTCCAACCGCGCCGCCGCCGGCGTCTACGCCGACACCAGCGGCCCCCTGCTGGTCGCGGGCCTGCGTGAGCTGGGCTGCGCCGTGGACGAGCCGGTGGTGGTGCCCGACGGCGAGCCGGTGGGCGAGGCGTTGCGCAGCGCCCTGGTCGACGGGATCGACGTGGTGCTGACCAGCGGCGGCACCGGGATCACCCCCACCGACCGGACGCCCGACGTGACCCGGGCGCTGCTCGACTACGAGATCCCCGGCATCGCCGAGGCGATCCGGGCGCACAGCCGCGACCGGGTCCCCACCTCCGCGCTGTCGAGAGGGCTGGCCGGGGTGGCCGGCCGGATGCTCGTGGTCAACCTGCCCGGGTCGACCGGCGGGGCGCGGGACGCCTCGCCGTGCTCGGCCCGATCCTCGTCCACGCCGTCGAGCAGCTGCGCGGCGGCGACCACTGACGCCCGGTCCGGCGTCCACGGCGATAGGCTCGCCCGGTGAACGCGCGGACGTGACGCGCGTACCGCAGTCGGTGAAGGGGAGGCCCCCGGTGAGCACGGAAACCGCCGCCGCCGCGGCACAGGTGGCGGCACCCCCGCCAGCGGGTTGGGAGGAGGCCCGCTCGCGGGTGTACGCGGTCGGCCTCGCCGCCGCGCTCCCCGCGGTCCGGCGACCGCTGGCCGACACCGACGGGCACACCCTCGCCGAGCCGTTGACCACGCGGACCGACCTGCCCGCCTTCCCGACCTCCAGCGTCGACGGCTGGGCGGTGCGCGGCGAGGGCCCCTGGGACGTGGTCGGGCGGGTGCTGGCCGGCAACACCCCGCCCCCGCTGACCACCGACGGCACCACCGTGGAGATCGCCACCGGCGCGATGGTCCCCGAGGGCACCACCGCCGTGCTCCGGATCGAGGAGTCGAGCCGTACCGCCGACGGACGGGTGACCGGCACGCCCCGGCCCCACCCGGAGTGGCGGGAGCCGGGCGAGGAGGCGTACGCCGGTGAGGAACTGCTCCCCGCCGGCACCCCGGTCGACCCGGCGCTGATCGGGCTGGCCGCCTCCTGCGGCCACGACCAGCTGCCGGTACGCCGGCAGCCCCGGGCCGCGCTGCTGGTCTTCGGCGACGAGCTGCTGACCGCCGGCCCGCCCGGTGCCGGCCGAGTACGCGACGCGCTCGGCCCGGCCGTGCCGGCCTGGCTGCGCCGGTACGGCTGCCAGGTGCGCTCCTCCGACGTGGTCGGCCCGGTGGCGGACACCCTCCCCGCCCACGTGGCGGCGCTGCGGTCCGCACTGACCAACGCCGACCTGGTCTGCACCACCGGCGGACCATGCACGGTCCGGTCGACCACCTGCATCCCACCCTGGAGGCGCTCGGCGCCGACTACGTGGTCAACACCGTGGCGGTCCGGCCGGGTTTCCCGATGCTGCTGGCCCGGCTCGTCGGCGCCGACGGCCGGGTCCGCTTCGTCGCCGGGCTGCCGGGCAACCCGCAGTCCCGCGATCGTCGCCCTGGTCTCGCTGGTCGCGCCGCTGCTGGCCGGGTTGACCGGCCGGCCGATGCCGGTGCTGCCGCACGCCACGCTCGCCGAGCCGGTGCCCGGTCGCGGCGACTACACGCACCTCGCCCTGGTCCGGCTGGACCGGGCCGCCGGCACCGCCCACCCGGTCCGCCACGTCGGCTCGGCATGCTGCGCGGGCTGGCCGGCGCCGACGGGTTCGCGGTGATCCGTCCGGGCACCACCGGCGAGGTCGGGGCGCGGGTGCCGGTCGTACCGCTGCCGCTGCTGCCCGGGGAACGCTCGTGGTGACCGCCGACCCGACGGTGGCCGTCCTCGCGGTCACCGACCAGCCGCTCGACCTCGCCGCGCACGAGGCCGCGGTCGCCGACCGGCGGGCCGGCGCGGTGGTCTCCTTCCAGGGCGTGGTCCGCGACCACGACCACGGCCGGCGGGTCACCCTGCTGGAGTACGAGGGCCACCCGAGCGCCGCCGACGTGCTGCGCGAGGTTGCGGCCGAGATCGCCGCCGAACCCGAGGTGTACGCGGTCGCGGTGTCGCACCGGATCGGCCGGCTGGAGATCGGTGACGTGGCGCTGGTCGCCGCGGTCAGCACCGCGCACCGCGCCGCGGCCTTCGAAGCCTGCGCCCGCCTGGTCGACGAGGTCAAGGCGCGCCTGCCGATCTGGAAGCGCCAGGTCTTCACCGACGGCACCGAGGAATGGGTCAACTGCCCCTGACCGCTCCCCTCCCCGCCCCCTTGCCCCGCTTTCAGCGCGCACTTACAGAGAAAGAGTGGCTATTCCGCGTCGGATAGCCACTCTTTCTCTATAAGTGTCGGGCGGCGCTGGCGGGCGGCGCTGGCGGCGGCCGGGGGGTCAGCGGCGGGCGGTGGCGGTGGTGCGGGCCAGGCGGTCGGTGTAGAAGGCCGGCTCGGCGCCGGGGCGCCAGGGCAGCGCGGCGACCAGCACGATCAGCGCCAGCGCGAGGGAGTTCTCCATCAGCGCGCCGAAGAGCCCGTCCTGGTAGTGCGACACCTCGGGGAGTTGGTGCTCGTACGGCCAGATGGGCGAGACGAGGAAGAGCAGGTAGAGCCCCGCCGCCGCGACGGCGTGCCGCAGGCCGGTCAGCGTCGGGTACCAGATCGGCGGGCGCAGCCCGTTCACCCCGGGCGGCCCCCGTACGACGACGCCTGGGCGCGCGCGCCGCCAGGCCCCGGCTCGCCTCGCGACGGCGTACGGCGGCGTCGGCGAGCACGACGATCGCGGGATGACCCAGATCAGGTGGTGCGTCCAGGAGATCGGGCTGATCACGTTGGCGGTCAGCCGACCAGGGTGAACGCGGTCAACTCGTCGCCGTCGGCCCGGGCGGTGGCGGCGCGGGAGAGCCCCACCGCCAGGATCAGCACCGCGAACGACAGCCAGAGCAGGCCGGGCGTCTCGATCGAGTCGTACAGCCGGGCGAGCAGGCCGGCCAGCGACTGGTTGGGGGTCATGTCGGCCGCGCCGACCCGCTCGGTCTGCCAGAGCACGCCGCCGAAGTAGGCCCGCGACTCCGTACCGACCAGCGCGAAGGTCCCCAGCGTCACGCCGATCGTGGTGCCGACGGCGGTGGCCGCCGTCCGCCACTGCCGGGTGATCAGCAGGTAGACGATGAAGAGCGCCGGGGTCAGCTTGACGGCGGTGGCCAGGCCGATGCCCATGCCGGCCCACGCCCCGCTGTAGAGGAAGCGCACGAACGGGCCGTCGGTCGGGCGACCGTGGGTGCCCCGCCGGGACCGCCAGCGCAGCCCGATCAGGTCGGCCATGATCAGCCCGAAGAGCAGCACGTTGACCTGGCCGTACCCGAGGGTCTCCCGGACCGGTTCGATGGCGACGGACATCGACGTCGCGATGCCCACGGTGAACCAGAGCGGCCAGCCGAGCCGGTCCACGATCGGGCGCAGCAGCGCGGCCAGCACGAGAGCGAGGGCGGCGATGCTGCCCGCCGCGTTGATCCAGCCGGACGCCTCGATCGGCAGTCGCGCCATCGGCAGCATCACCAGCGCGGCGAAGGGCGGGTAGGTGAAACCGAGGGTGGTGGTCGGCGCGATGAACTCGTACAGCTCGTGACCGCTCGCCCACCACACCACCGCGCCGTGGTAGATCTTCATGTCGAAGAAGTTGTACGGCCGCCCGAAAGCACCGATGGCGAGCCATGCGGCATAGGCGACGGCGGCCACGATGCCGGTCCGTACGACTGTCCTACGATCGATCCCACGCGTTGCGCGACGGACTGGGGCGAGGCGGCCCAGCCGTCTACCGACGATCGCCGGCATGGCGTGGCCACCCCCGTACCAAGGTCGTCCTACCCGTCCAGGTCCGGTACGGAGCCTAGAACGGCGCCTCACGTTGATGCCTCCCGCGTTATGCGACCGTGTCCGATCCCACACATGTTTTTGACATTTCCACCGCGTTAACGGCAGTCGGGTGGTTCAGGTAATTCGCGGCCTTGCGGGGGGTGATGGCCGTATTGACGCAGGTCAGCCCGGAAGTCGCCGGGCCGCGGACGCCGAGAGGGCGGCGATGCGCGCTTCCCGGCGGGCGGTACGCACCGCACGGGTCACGGAACGTCGAGAGTGGCCGATGCGATGACCGGCCCGCCAGCGCAGACCCGGCTTCCCCTCGGTGTCGGCGGCGGCGAGCAGCAGGCCGCCGAAGAGCCCGAGGTTCTTCAGGAAGTGGATCTGGTTGTTGTTGCGCGCCGCCGGGTCGTCGTCTTCCAGAAGGGATGTCCGGCGACGGTGACCGGCACCAACGTGCCGGCGAGCACGAGCGCGGCCGGCCGGGTGAACCTCCCGGTGGCCAGCATCAGGCCGGCGGCGAGCTGCACCGCCGAATTGGCGCGGACCAGTGTGGTGGTGTCGGTGGGAAGCTGGGGTGCGACGTTGGAGATCAACGGAGCGACCCGGTCGGTGATCGGCTGGGCGGCCGGCACGAGGCGCTCGGGGTGCTGGAAGTTGCGGGCGCCGCTGACCACGAAGATGCCGCTCAACATGACGCGGGCGAGGGAGCGCACGGGTTTCATGGATCAGTCATACCCCGTCCGGGCGTCCGCTACCCCGGCAACGGCCGATCCGGGACCTTCCGACATGGACGTGACGCCACGCCGATTCGAGCGACCGTCGCTGATGGACGTGCGTCGACGGGTAACGTCGCCCGGGTGACTACCCTGCGGCTGCGCCCCGAGGACCCGGCGGACACCGGCCCGGTCCGGATGGTGCTGGCCGCCGCCTTCGCCCGCCCCGACGTGGCGTCCCCGGCGAGGTGGCGCTCGTCGACGAGCTGCGCGACAGCGACGCGTGGATCCCGGAGCTGGCGATGGTGGCCGAGTACGGCGGCGAGGTGGTCGGCTACGCCCTGCTCAGTCGGGTCTTCGTACAGTCCGACGACGTCCGCGCTCCGGCGTTGGCGCTCGGGCCGGTCGCGGTGGCCCCGCACCGGCAGCGGGTCGGGCACGGCACGGCGGCGGTGCAGGCCGGGCTGGACGCCGCGACCGAGCTGGGTGAGCGCCTGGTGGTGGTGCTCGGCGACCCCGCGTACTACCGGCGCTTCGGGTTCGTCCGGGCGGACCGGATGGGACTGACCAGCCCGTGGTGCGGTCTGGGGGAGCCGTGGCAGGCGCTGGCGCTGCCGCCGAGCACCAGCGGCGAGGGACCGCCGCCGCGCGGTGAGGTGCTGTTCCCGGCCCCCTGGTCCCGCGTCTGACCGCCACCGGCGCGTCGTCGACGTGACCGGTGCGCCGGGTGCCGCCGGAGAAGCCGGCGGGGTCAGGCCGGTTGGGTGCGCAGGTACCGGCCGAAGTGCGGGACGGTGAAGGCGACCGTGCCCCGCTCGCCGGAGTAGATCAGGCCCTTCTTGATCAGCGCGTCCCGGGCCGGAGAGAGGCTCGCCGGCTTGCGCCCGAGCGCCCGGGCGATCTCGGCGGTCGGCACGGCCGCGTCCATGTCGTCCCGGCCGCCGCCGTCGGCCTCCCCTTCCACCAGGGACAACGTCGCCATCGCGCGCATGTACTCGCGCTCGGCCGGGGTGGCCCGCTCGAACCGGGAGCCGAAGAAGCCGACCGCCAGTTCGGCCTCCGCCTCGGGAGCGGCCACCCGGACGTCCGCCGCCGTGATCGGCGAGCGGGGCGCGTGGTCCCAGGTCGCCTTCCCGTACGCCTGGACGAAGTAGGGATAGCCGCCGGACTTCTCGTAGAGCAGGTCGAGGGCCTTCTGCTCGTACTCGACCTCCTCCCGCTCGGCCGGCGCGCAGAGCGCCTGGTCGGCGGCGATCCGGTCGAGCCGGTCGATCCGCTGGTAACGGAACAGCCGTTCGGAGTAGGACTTGGCCGCGCTGAGCACGGCCGGCAGGTGCGGCAGGCCGGCGCCCACCACGATCAGCGGGGCGCCGAGCTGAGACAGCTCGTGGCAGGCGGCGCAGAGCGCCGAGACGTCCTCCGGGCCGAGGTCCTGCATCTCGTCGATGAAGACGGCGATCCCGGTGCCCACGTCGGAAGCCACCCCGGCCGCGTCGCTGAGCAGCTCGACCAGGTCGATCTCGATGTCGCCGGAGTCGGCCCGGCCGCTGCTCGCCGGCACGTCGATGCCGGGCTGCCAGCGGTCGCGCAGCTTGGGGGCGGCGCCACCGCGCCCGGCGGGCGCGGAGCGCTGGGCGAACGCCTTGAGCACGCCGAGGAAGGCGTCGATCCGGTCCGGGGCGCGGTGCCGGGGAGCCAACTCGCGGACGGCCATGTGCAGCGCGGCGGCCACCGGCCGGCGCAGTGACTGGTCCGGCCGGGCCTCGATCTTGCCGGTGCCCCAGAGGTGGTTGATCGCCTGCGAGCGGAGGGTGTTGAGCAGCACCGTCTTGCCGACGCCCCGCAGCCCGGTGAGCATCAGGCTGCGTTCGGGGCGGCCCCGGGCGATGCGTTCCAGGACCACGTCGAAGACGTCCAGCTCCCGACCCCGGCCGGCGAGCTCAGGCGGGCGCTGGCCGGCGCCGGGGGCGTACGGGTTGCGGACCGGATCCACGCATCGCAGAGTATCGGGCCGTCTAGCCGGGGGACTAGAGATGCATAGACGGAGCTACCGGCGTGTCTGCGGGCCTCGACCACAATCTTGCCCTGTCTAGCGTCCTGGCTAGACAGGAAGATTGACCTACTAGGAGTGTTTCCGCAGGCAGAGCACGTAGTCGAAGAGGTCGACCGGGTTGTCGTGCACGTAGTTGGCCGTCGACCTCGGCGAGAGGGTCCGGCACCGCTGCCGTCCGTGGTCTCCGGGATCCGCAGCAGCACCTCGAACGTGTCCGGGCCGCAGGGCACCTCGCGCAGCTCCGCCTCCTCGTCCGTGCCGTCGTTGACCACGCAGTCGCCCACCGCGACGTCGATCCCTTCCGCGGGCTCGGCGGTGCTCGGGTCGGTGCCCGGCTCCTCCGTCGCCGCGGCCGACGGCTCGGCCGAGGTGACCACCGTCGGCGACGCGTCGTCGGCGCTGCTCGCCCGCCACACCGCGAAGCCGGTCAGCCCGAGGCAGGGACAGAGCAGCAGGACCGCGACCAGCCCGATGACCAGGGCGATCCGGCCGCCGTTCCGCCTGGGCGGGGGGCGCGGGCGGCAGCGCGTACCCCGGGGGGTTGTGGCGCGTGGAACTGCGGGACGGGCCCGGCCGGCGGGAACGGTCCGGGCGGGGGGTACCCGCCGCCCGGGGCGGGTGGTGGCGGTCCGACGGGGCCGGCGGTGGGTCGCTGGTACGGGTCGTCCGGCTGACCGGGTGGTCCGAAGGATGCCATGTCTTCCCCAGGGGTGGGATCAGCGCTGCTTCAGGCAGAGGACGAAGTCGAGGGTGTCCAGTTCGCTGTCGAAGAAGTACCAGTTGGTGTAGCCCGTGACCTTGGCGCACTTGGCCTCGGCGTCCTTCTCGCCGCTGGTCTCCCCGTCGAAACGCCGCAGCACCTCGTACGCCTTCGGGGCGCAGTCGCTGATCAGCAGCTTGGGCTTGCCGCCTGTCGGGCCCTCGTTGCGTACGCACTGCCCCGCCTTCACGAAGCGCGGATCGGCGGACGAGGCCGGCGCGGGGATGGTCGGCGCCGGCTCGCCCGGCCCGGGCAGCGCCGCGCTCGGCGCTGCCGAAGCGGTGGGCGCGGCGTTCGACGCCGGCTCGTCGTCCCGGCCGGCCAGGTACCAGAGCGTGGCGGCACCGCCGAGGACGAGCACCGCCAGCACGGCCAGCACCGCGATCAGCGGACCCCGGCCCCGCTTCGGCTGCGGCGGCGTCGGGTCGCCGAGGTACGCGCTGGGGCCGGCCGATCGGTACGGCTCGGTGGGCGGGTGGACCTGGGTAGCCGCCCACCCGGGCTGCGAGTACGGCTGGTGGGCGTGCGACTCGCCCCACGCGGGCGGGCCGTGCGGATCCGGCGCGGCGCCGTACGCGTCGTCCGGGCGCCGCCCGCCCCACGGCTCCGGGGCGCCGCCACCCGGTGGCCCGTAGTTCGCCATGCACGCCTCCTGCGTACTCGTGCTGAGAGGCCGGACACCCGTGCGGGACACCGACGCCGTGGTCACCGTAGCGTGGTCCACCGATGAGCTCATCTCCCTCGAGTACGACACCCACCCGGCCCGGGCCCTTGCCGGGGCGCAGCGGGGTGGTGGACGGAAACGCCTCCCGGTAGTGCAGCCAGCCCGCCCGGCCAGGTGCACCACCAGGTGCAGGCCGCCGTCGATCACCACGTCGAGGAACTTGCCGTGCCGGCGGGCGTCCACCACCGCCTGGCCCGACAGCGCCGA
>NZ_JAEVHN010000122.1:0-12975 GCF_016803375.1 Micromonospora sp. 4G55 | reverse complement strand
TTCCGGCGCGGAACACTAGTGCTCTGACCACAAACGTTCGCGGTGTTGGTACACGCCGGGCTGAGCGGCGGGTCGGGCCGGGGCGGTGGCGTCAGGCTGTCGGGTGGCGGAGCCGGTTCGGGACCGTCGGTTAATGAGCCCTTTTCATCGTGGGTTTCGGTCGGTCTGGACGTGATGTAGGACGAGGATGGCCTGGACGATCGCGGTCGTCGGGGCAGCAGCGGAGCTTGGCCAGGACTTTCCAGCCCTTTAAGGGTGGCGACGGCGGGTTCGCCGACGGCCCGGATCTTGGCGTGGTGGCGGTTGACGGTCTTCTGCCGGCGGGACAGTCGGGGCCGGTGCGGACGGCGTTTGAACGGCGTGCGGACGCTGCCGCCGGCACCTTGGTGCCCCTTGTCGGCGAAGGTCATGACGTTCGCGCTGCTCAGCGCGTCGATCAGGCCGTGGGTGCGGGCGGCGGTCAGGTCGTGCACAGCACCAGGCAGGGCGGGCGAGGCCCAGATCAGGCGTCCAACGCAGTCCGCGATGACCTGCACGTTCACCCCGTGGCGCTTGTGCTTGCCGGAGTAGTACGGCCTGTGATCCGCGACCCGGTCGATCGGGATCAGGGTGCCGTCGAGAATCGCGTACGCGAGCCGGCCGATGCCGTATGGCCGCGTTCAGGTCCTCGGCCTGCGCCGCGAGCAGGTCGATGGCTTCCCGAACGTACCGCCGGGCCGTCGTAACGCTGACCGCGAAGCCGTATGTCAGACGGGTGATGGTTTCACCGTTGCGGAGATGGGCCAGGGCGAGCAGGCCCTGCCGGCCGGCGTCGAGGCGCCACCACCGGCCTCAGCGCCGAGCGCGTTCGGCGCGGATGAGGCCGGCCAAGTAGTTCAGGGTGCGGCTGGACAGCGCGACCGTCGACGGGTAAAGCAGCACAGCGAAGCTCCCGGTTGGGCCATCGGATCTTCGCCGACTGCCGTCTTACCGGAAGCCTCGTCCTACGCCGACACGAGCATCCCGCCGCACCCGCCATGACCACGCCGATCACGACGAAAAGGCCCCAGTATTAGAGGGGGCATCTGATCCGTCTAGCGGTTGATTCATGTTCGGCCGTGGCGTCGGTTGCTTCGGCTCGTTGGTCATCGGTGGGTGCGAAGCGGCGTGGTTATCGGTCGGACTTGTCGGATGAGCGGTGGGCGTTGATCGAGCCGGTGCTCACCGCGTGGCGGGCCGGCCGGGTGGGGTTGGGGATCAGCCGGCCGGTGCATGACCTGCGGGAGATCGTCAACGCGATCCTGTACGTGGCCCGCACGGGGATCGCCTGGGAGTACCTGCCGCACGACTTCCCGCCGGCGAAGACGGTGTACGACTACTACGCCAAGTGGGAGGCGGACGGGACCACGCAGCGGATCCACGACCTGCTGCGCGAGCGGGTCCGCGTTGCTCGGGGCCGTCGTGGAAGCCCGTCAGCGGTGGTCCTGGACTCGCAGAGCGTAAAAACCCGGCAACGTCGGCGAGTCCAGCCAGGGCATCGACGCGGCGAAGAAGATCAAGGGACGCAAGCGGCACATCGCCACCGACACCCTCGGCCTGCTCCTGGCCGTGATCGTTACGGCGGCGTCTGCAGGACTCCACCGCGGGCCGGCACCTGCTCGACACCGTTGCCGCCGATCACCCGGCCGTGGCCAAGGCCTGGGTCGACGGCGGCTACAACAACGCGGTACGCGCGCATGGCGCCCGGCTCGGTATCGACGTCGAGGTGGTACCCCGCACCGCCGGGAAGGGCTTCCACGTCCAGCCCCGACGGTGGGTCGTGGAACGAACCTTCGGCTGGCTGATGCAGCACCGACGGCTCGTCCGCGACTACGAGACCCTTCCCCAACGCACCCGGGCGATGATCCATGGGGCCATGGCTGACACAATGAGCCGCTACCTCACCGGAGAACCCACCCCAACCTGGCGAAACGAAACCACCTAATCGGACCAACCTCACCAAGCGAGTCCAGACGCCCTCTTAGAGCTCCTAACGAAATGGTGTTGGGCGTGTCTGGTTGACGTGAGGATCGTCCTGTCTAACGTGAGGAGGGGTGAGCAGAGCCGCCGTGGATCGTCTCGGACGAACTGTGGGCCGAGATCGCGCCGCTGCCACCCACCCGCCGCGCCGGCACCGGTTCCCGGGCCGTAAGCCTCTCGACGACCGCAAGGTGTTGTGCGGAATCCTGTTCGTGCTCTACACCGCGATACCGTGGGAGTACCTACCCCAGGACTTGGGCTTCGGCTCAGGAATGACCTGCTGGGCGGCTGCGGGACTGGAACAGCTGCTCGGCAGCTTCGGGCCGCCGGGCAGTTGGACATGTCTCGGGCGGTGATCGACGGCTCCCACGTGCGGGCGCTCAAGGGCGGCCCAAAACCGGTCCGAGCCCGGTCGACCGCCGCAAGCCAGGCTCGAAACACCAGGTCATCACCGACGCGGGCGGCGTCCCTCTCGCCGTCAGCCTGGCCGGCGGCAACCGCCACGACGTCACCCAACTGGTGCCCCTGGTCGACAAGGTCCCGCGGATCAAGGGTGTTCGAGGCCGCCCCCGGCAACGACCCGAGCGGATCTACGCCGACCGCGGCTACGACTACGACTGCTACCGCCGCCAACTCCGCGCCAACGGCATCACCCCGGTCATCGCCCGACGCGGCACCGGCCTCGGCACCCGGCGCTGGGTGGTTGAGCAGACCATCGCCCTACTGCACTGGTTCCGCCGCCTACCCACCCGCTGGGAAATCCGCGACGCACATCCACGAAGCCTTCCTCACCCTCGCCTGCGCCATCATCTGCTGGCCCGACTCCAGCACTCAAGACGTCAGGAGCTCTTAGTACTCCAGCCGGGGTTGTTGACCTTGGCTGAGCTGCGGTTCGATGCGATGCGGGAACGAGGGCAGCCACCGTCGATCATGGACGGTTGTGTGGACTGACCATGATGCAGCGGTGGCTGCCGGATACAGGGTAGACGCCCAGCGGTGGCGGGTGTTGTTCGACGACCTGATGCTGACGGTCGGGCAACGTTTCCGCAGGCCGGAGCCTCGCCGTCGGATGCGTGACTTCGTCCGGGGCTTGCTGGCGCCGTTGCCGCGGAAGAACTGCTGGACGATCGCGGAGCATGCCGGTGACACGGGTCCGGACGGGATGCAGGACCTGCTGACCCGGGTGAAGTGGGACGATGCCGAGGTCCGCGCCGATGTCCGTGAGTTCGTCGGCCACCACCTCGGTGATGCCGAGGCTGTACTGGTCATCGACGAGACGGGCGATCTGAAGAAGGGCCGGCACACCGTCGGCGTGCAGCGGCAGTATTCGGGCACAGCCGGGAAGATCGAGAACTGTCAGGTCGCGGTGCACCTCGTCTACGCCACCGATGCTGGTCACGCGATGCTCGACACGGCGCTCTACCTCCCCCAATCCTGGTGCGACGACGCCGAACGCCGCGCCGAGGCCGGTGTCCCTGAGCAGGTGCGGTTCGCGACCAAGCCGCAGCTGGCGTCTCGGATGATCGCCGCAGCGGTCACCGCCGACACCGGGCTGCCATGTCGATGGGTGGCCGGCGACGAGGCCTACGGCAACGATCCGCGCCTGGCAGCCCAGCTCCGTCAGCTGCGACTGGGCTACGTCTTGGCCGTGGCCTGCTCTCATCAGGTGATCACCGGCCTTGGCGCCTACCGCGTTGACGCGCTGGCCGCCGGTCTTCCTGCCACCGCCTGGCAGCGGGTGTCCGCGGGTCGAGGCGCGAAGGGACACCGCTACTACGACTGGTCCTTCACCGCACTGCCACACGCCGCCGACGCCCACGGCGGGCACCACTGGCTGCTGATCCGCCGCAACCGCAGAACTGGTGAGCTGGCCTCCTACCGCTGCTGGGCACCCGAACCCGTCCCGCTACGCAGCCTCGTCCTGGTGGCCGGCCGCCGCTGGAAGATCGAAGAATCGTTCCAAGCCGCAAAGACCGGACTCGGCCTGGATCAGCACCAGAACCGCCGCTGGACGTCCTGGCACCGCTGGACCACCCTGCCGATCCTCGCCCACGCCTTCCTCGCCGCCGCGACCACGCACCGCAGCCGTCCCGACCCGGCCGGGCTGATCGCGCTGACCGTCAACGAACTACGTCACCCGTTCAACGTCCTGATCATCGAACCCGCCCGCAGCCGCTGCGACCCACTGCTCTGGTCCGTACGCCGACGCCGTCACCAAGCACGAGCCACGACCAGCCACTACGCCCGGCAAGCCCTCACCGAGCCGTGATCACAATCCCCGGCTGGAGTATTAGTACGTCGAAAACGTCACGCGACCGAGTGACGACAGGGGTTCGAGCCAGGAAAATCTCGACGAAATCGTGCTTAGGAATCGGGCGGAAGACTCTGAAGGCGCGTTGCGCTCAAGAAGTTGACATAGGCCGATTAGGTGTTGCAACAGACCGCCGCGCCTGCGGACCCGGAACACCAGGATGCTGCGTGGCATAGCCGTCGACAGCGTATTGCTGAACGCCCCCAGCAGCAACTCATTGCCCAACAGGCCGGCGCACCCCCAATATACCTGTGAATGGCCCCATCAGTATTTCGCTCTGCAACCTGGGCAACGGATTTCGGCAGCAGCCACACCTACATCCTGCAACACCTGACCTGAGTGGATCCATATCGTGAAGTTCGAATCCCACTTCGCCCGACCACGTACGCTGGCAAGGGATCGCCGTTCTACGCTCGGACAATTCCCTCGATCGAGGCCATCCCACTGATCCGAGGCTACCGGCCCGCCAAGATCTACGCGCGCTGCGGTTACGACCGCTACCTCATCCGCGCCCGGGATCACCCCGGTCATTGTTCGGCGGAGGCACCCACACGGGCTCGGTGGACGCAACGGCCGCAGCGGTGTAGATCTCCCGCAGCGCTTGGGTGATCTTCTGCCAGTCCTAGCGTGCGTATCGCAGGCCGACTCTGACCAGGTGCACGACGCACTGCTGGTGCACCGCGTGGAGGCGACCTGTTCGATGGCTTCGGTCATGCCCCCGAACCCGTCGCGGATCATGACCACGTCTGCGACGCCCTGGACACTTGCTCTCGGTCATCAAGGTTTCACCGCCAGTTCCTGCGCGGTCGCCTGCTCGCTCAGGCATGCGGCTCTCCGCCGCATCCTGCTGGGGGCCGCTGGCGGTCCGTGGGCGAAGAGTTCATCATCCGGTCGGTCCGCACTGATTTAGGCGCACATTCTTCCCGCCTTGCTGCAGAACTCGGTCGCCCTTTGTCGGGCCGCACCAACGCCCAATGGCAGACAGTATCTGCCTGGCCACTCGCTGCGCCGGCGGGCGGATGCGGACGCGCAGTAACTGCCGACGAAAGGGACGCGCCCTCACGCTGGCGACCTTCCCGGTCGGTGCATCGCGAACTGTTCACCGTGACGCGCTCGCGTGCGCAGGAATAGGTACCAGTTACTCATTGCACGCAGAACGAGAGACTGACAAAGTGCGGATGCCAGCGGGGGAGTCGCCTGGGAAACGGTGAGAACGACACTCACCCCGGGTTCCAAGACAATCCGAAAGGGCGGCAAGGCCGGTTCCGATTGTCAACTCACCAGAGATGAAATCGGAGAGACATGTCGATCCGCCGAAAGCTTCCGGGGCGCTTTCCTCCGCTCGGAAGCTTACCCGACTCAACTCTCTCTCACCGACAGAAAGCAGGTCACATTGCGCTTCTCGAGGTTACTGCTCGCTGCACCCGTGGCGGTCAGTCTGCTCGCCGCGGTGCCAGCCCCGTCAGCATCGGCCAGCCCGGGGGCATCGTCGACGACGATCGTCTCCATGGGTGACAGTTTCATTTCCGGTGAAGCCGGACGATGGAACGGCAACAGCCTAAACAACGACGGCGACCGGTCGATGACCGACCGTGCCTACAGCAACGGCTCGTACGACCCCTCAATTGTGTACGGCTGGACGGCCACCAACGGATGTCACCGCTCCGATGTGGCGGAAATCGAGACCGCGAACATCGCCGTGTCCGTGCGTTCGAACATCGCCTGCTCCGGCGCTAAGGCGGTGAACACCTGGCGGGCCTCCTCGGGCGGCACCAGCCTCAAGGGCGAGATCCCTCAGGCCGACCGGCTCGCTGGCGTGGCCGGCACCCGGGACGTCAAGATGATCGTGCTGTCCATCGGCGGCAACGACTTGGGCTTCGCCGACATCATCAAGGACTGCGTGACGAAGTTCATCGGCGGCACCACCAGTTGCCGCTCCTACCAGGAGAACAACGTCAACGCCCGCATGCCCGGCGCCATGGCCAATGTGGGAAAGACGATCGACGAGATCCGGGCAGTTATGGCCTCCAAGGGCTACACCACCAGCAACTACCGGCTCATCCTGCAGTCCTACCCGTCCCCCGTCCCGCGCGCGTCGGAGAACCGCTACCCGCAGACCGGCACCTCCCGTATCAGCGCCGGATGCCCCATGTGGGACACCGACCTCAACTGGGCCCGCGACATCCTCGTTCCCCGACTGTCCGCCAACCTCCGGCAGGTGGCCAGCAACAAGGGAGTCGAGTTCCTCGACCTGCAGAACTTCCTGCAGGGCCGCGAGGTGTGCTCCAAGACGACCACACTCAACGACGGCCTACAGCTGCCCTCGTCCGCCACCAGCGAATGGGTCCGCTTCGTCAACACAGGAATCCTCCAAGGCGACCAGGACGAATCCATGCACCCCAACGCCTACGCCCAACGCGCCCTGGGCAGGTGCCTCACCCTAATGGCCGGCTGGCCCCCCGGCCCGTACACGTGCACCAACAGCGGCCCCAGCATCTACGTCACCCGCCTCCCCTAGCTTGATTTTTAACCTCCGAGGGTCCTGTAGGGACCCTGACCGATGACGGAAACAGCCCTTGGTTGATGATCTTCTTGTCTAGGGAAGAGCATCAATAACCAAGGGCTGTTCTGGTGACCAGTGTGCATGACCGTGGTCCGGCTGGTGCCGTCGGGGAGTTGACGGGGTTCCGGCGAGAGTTTTACGACTGCTTGACCGCTCGTGCGGACGCGTTGTTCGACCTGGCGGACGCGGTGTTGTGCGCCGACGGTCCGGTCCGGTCGTTGGTGGAGTTGTCGCTGGTGGGTGAGCACCGTCGGGGTCACGGGGCGTTGTATGACGCCCTCGCCTGTGGGCGGCTGGACATCGATCGGCTGCGCACCGCCCTCGCCGGGGTGCCGTTGCCGCGGGCGGCCGACGGGCGTCTCGTTTTGGCGGTCGACATCACCTGCTGGCTGCGGCCGGACGCGCACACCTCACCGCAGCGGATCCTGTGTCACACGTACGGACGCGGCAAGGATCAGACGATCATGATCCCGGGCTGGCCGTATTCGATGGTGGTGGCCCTGGAATCGGGCCGAAGTTCGTGGACCGCCCCGTTGGACGCGGTGCGGCTGGCGCCTGGTGATGACGCGGCCACGGTCACTGCTGGGCAGCTGCGAGACATCGTGGGGCGGCTGATCGCGGCCGGGCAGTGGCAGGCCGGGGACCTGGAGATCCTGGTCGTGGCCGACGCCGGCTACGACGCACCCCGACTTGCGTTCCTCCTGCGTGACCTGCCCGTGCAGATCCTCGCGCGGATGCGCTCAGACCGGGTACTACGCCGGGCAGTGCCGCCTCGGCAGGCCGGGACGATCGGCCGACCGCGCCGGCACGGCGGCGAGTTCGTCTTCGGCGATCCCGCCACGTGGGGTGAGCCGGACGCAGCCACCGTTGCCGATACCCGTCTCTACGGCACGGCGTGCGCCCGAGCCTGGGACCGGTTGCACCCACGGTTGACCCACCGATCCGCCTGGATCGACTCGGCGAAGGTGCTGCCGGTCATCGAGGGAACCGTCATCCGTCTGGAGGTCGAGCACCTGCCCAGCGGCGCGACCCCGAAGCCGGTGTGGCTGTGGTGGTCCGGCGTCGACGCCACCAGCGCTGATGTCGACCGGCTCTGGCAGACGTTCCTGCGCCGCTTCGACATCGAACACACGTTCCGCCTGTTCAAACAGACCCTCGGCTGGACCTGCCCCAAAACCCGCACGCCACAGGCCGCCGACCGCTGGACCTGGATGATCCTCGCCGCCTACACCCAGCTCCGTCTCGCCCGCGCCCTCGCCACCGACCTGCGCCGCCCCTGGGAGAAACCCGCACCACCGCAGCGTCTCTCACCCGCCCGCGTCCGCCGCGGGTTTCGGCACCTGCGCGCGAAGGCCGCCTGCCCGGCCGGTGCACCCAAACCCTCCCGGCCAGGGTCAGGACGGCCACCCGGCCGCCGCAACAACCACCCCACCCCGCGCTACGACGTCCACACCGCCACCACCACGAACGCCACGACAGCAGCCGCAAAGAAGACGAAGTCTGTCAATCCCCGTCCACGCCGCACAGGTTAAAGATCAAGCTAGGGCCTGTCTTCAAAGGGTCGCAGCCATTGCAGTAGCGCGGCGATGGTGACGGTGGCCTGGTACGACGTGGCGGTCTTGTCGTAGCGGGTGGCGACGCTGCGGCACTGCTTGAGCCGGTTGAAGCAGCGTTCGACGACGTTGCGGCGCTTGTAGAGCTGCTTGTCGAACACTGGTGGCCGGCCGCCCCGGCTGCCCGCCGGCGGCGGTTGGCCTGCTGGTCGGCGCGTTCAGGAATGGTGTGCCCGATGCCGCGCCGACGCAGGTCAGCACGGATGGCCCTGGAGCTGTAGCCCTTGTCGGCGATGACGTGGTCCGGGCGAACGCGAGGCCGGCCGGGACCGGGACGTTCGACACGGATCGCCGCCATGACGTGGGTGAAGCGGGTGCAGTCGTTGACGTTGCCGCCGGAGAGCACGAACGCCAAGGTCCGCCCGGCGCCGTCGCACGCCAGGTGAATCTTGGTGGTCAGTCCACTTCGACTTCGACCGAGGGCGTGATCTTGTGGTTCGTCCGTTTCTCGGCGCCCCCTTTAGCGCAAGGCCGTGAAGTTAAGGATCGGCCTGGTCTGTCAATGCGGGTTGGCCTGCGACGATGTCGATGGTGAGGGTGGCGAGGTAGCTCCTGCGGTCGACGCCGAGGCTCTTGTAGGCGTAGCGGGACAGGGGTCGTTTGACCGCGCGGGGGCTGACGCGTAGGCGCCGTTTCGGCATGAGGTTGTCCAACAGGTGGCGTCCGATGGTCCCGATGAGGTCGATGGTCGTCTCGGTGATGACGTTCGCGGCCTGCACGATCAGGTCTCGGGCTGTCTGCACGGCGAGGGTGAAGCCGGCTCGGTCCGGATCGACGCCGCCGGCGGCGTCTGCGGTGTCGGCGATCGCGATCCGTATCACCTGGTAGACCGTGAGCAGGGCGTAGATCTCCTGGGCGATGAGCGCCGGGACGGGTGAGCGCAGCACCCGACGACCCAGCAACGTCGATTTGATCTCCAGAAAGGCGGACTCGACCTCCCATCTCTCGTGATACAGCCTCACGACCTCGAACGCCGGGAACCGCCGGTGATCGAGCAGGGTGGTAGCCAGCCGGTAGACACCGGTTCGGGTCCCGGCGGTCGTGGAGATGGTGATCTCACACGCGATGACCCGGACCCGCACGCCGCTGATGATCGAGGTGTACGAGCCGTCGTGGTGCCGGGCGAGGACCGGCGGCCTACGGTTGCCGTTCAACCGGACGAGGAACTGCGCGCCGGTGCCGGCCACCGCGGCGAGGAAGGTGTTGCTGTCGAAGCCCCGGTCCAGCAACACGATCATGCCGGTGTGCAGACTGCGGACCAACCGCAGCGCGTGGCTGGTCTCGCCGTCGCTGCGGGGGCCGACCACCGCGTCGATGACCGCCCTCGTGCCGCAGGCCACCAGGGCCACCAGGCGTACCTGCGGGTACCCGGCGGTGCCGTGTTGGCTGCGGTTCTTACCCAGACCCGCGGCGTTACCCGACGAGTCGGGCACGTCGAGCACGGTCCCGTCGATCGCGGTCACCACCAGGGCGCACCACCACACCCCGGCCGTGCGGATCCCGCCCGCCGGACCGCGCAGCAGATCGAACAGCGCCCGTAACGGAGCGACGCCGACCCTAACCCGGGCATGCCACAACCCGGTCGCCGACGGGCGGGTCAACCCGAGCCCGCCGAGACCGGCGACGAGCTTGTCCCACACCCCGAGGTAGCCCACCTCGGCGAACAAACCAGCCGCCAGGAGCAGATACACCACCACCCGTGAGGGCAGTAGCCGTAGACGCTGCTGCGTGCGGCCGGTCTCAGCCAGCACAGCGTCGACCATCTCGAACGGCACGATCCGGGTGAGTTCCCCGAGATGGCCCGGCGCGAACACGCCCTTCGCCACCGTGATCACCCGGGTGATGACAGAATGCTCCGACAGCGGGACTCCCTCGTAGCTGGCTGGTCTTGGTCGACAAGCCGTTCTACCGGAGTCCCGCTGCCCCTTTACCGGCACCCTCCATCATGCTCAGACAGCCCTTGACATCAGGCCCAACGCCCTAACTTCACGGCCTTGCCCTTTAGCGCCCGCGGCGTGCTGATGTGCCCGCACGATCGTGGAGTCCACCGACACCAGCCAGTCGATGTCCCCGGCCGCGTCCGCGTCGGCCTGCAGCCCGGCCAGCATCCGGGCGAACGTGCCGTCCAGGGCCCACCTGCGGAAACGGGTGTAGATCGACTGCCAGGACCCGTACCGGGCCGGCACGTCCCGCCACGCCGCCCCGGCCCGGATCTTCCACACGATCCCGTTGAGTACCCGCCGATCATCGACCCGCGGCCGACCACCCGTCACCACCGACGGCAGATACCTCGACAGCGCATCCCACTCGACGTCAGACAACTCGTAGCGACGACCCACGCGCTACATCATCCGATACCAAGATCTTTGAAGACACCGCCTAGAGGTTGGCGGAGTAGTGGTAGTTGCTCGGTGCGGCTAGCCGGTGGTCCCGGGTGGGGATGAAGGTGCCGTCGACGATGGCCGATCTGGTCGACCGGGCGCCGGCGGGCCGGGGGCAGGGCCAGTAGTGGTCCGAGGGTGTCGATGACCCGGTGGGCCGCACAGTGCGAAACGCCGAACAGTGGTCCGATCTGCCGCATGGTCAGGTTGGTGCGCCCGGTACGCGGCCACCAGCAGCACCCGGTCGGGCAGGTCAAGGGCCAACTGCCGGCCCGGTCGGCCGTCAGCGGTGGCGTCCCCGCCACGCTCAGCGACCAGGCGGACCAGCCGGCGGAACTGGGCCGGCTGCAGGCCAGTGAACGGGAAGATCCAGTCAGGGCGGGCTGCGGTGATCACCTGCACCCCGGCGTCCTGGACGATCATCCTCGACAGACACGCACCGGGGTTACGAGACGTCCCTTAGCTGAGCTCGGCGCGCATTCTAAATGACATCGTCCGCGAGGTCACCGGTGGACCGGCCGCTGGCGGATTTGGACCGGCGGCCCGTGGCCCTCTGGTCGGTACAGGATTGGCTCACGGATTAGATCTCGTTATGAGTAATCACCACTCAATCCGACTTGGTTGGCCTGACTTCGGTGGCGTGGCCGGACGGCCTCCCGCATCATTGCCCGATGATCGAGTCGAAGTCGTCCCTTCCCGTTCCTGTCGCTGCGGCCATTGCCCACCGCCATGGGTGACGCGCTGCTCGCCGGCCTGCTCGCCGGTTACGGGGTGGCGGTGCCGGTCGGGGCGATTGCCATCGTGGTCATCGGGCTCACCGCCCGTACCTCGTTGCGGGTCGGCGCCGCCGCCGCCCTCGGGGTGGCCGCGGCGGACGGCCTCTACGCCGCGCTGGCCGTGCTCGGCGGCGCGGCCCTCGCCGGCCTGGTCCGCCCGGTGGCGACCCCGTTGCGCTGGGCGGCCGTCGTGATCCTGCTCTTCCTCGCCGGGCAGCTCGCCGTGGGCGCGCTGCGCCGGCATCGTTCCCCGACCGGGCCGGCGCGGGCCGAGCGGGGTCTGGCCACGCCGGGCCGGGCCTTCGCCGGGCTGCTGGCGCTCACCCTGCTCAACCCGATGACCATCGTCTACTTCGTGGCCCTGGTGATCGGCCGGCAGGCGTCCGGTGGGTGGACGCCCGCCGGCCAGGTGGCCTTCGTGGCCGCGGCGTTCGCCGCCTCGGCGAGCTGGCAGCTGCTGGTGGCCGGCGGCGGCTCGCTGCTCGGCCGGCTGCTCACCTCCGACCGTGGCCGGCTGGTCACCGCGCTGCTGGCCAGCGCTCTGATTGTGCTGCTGGCGCTGCGGATGGTCTGGTGAGCCGGCCGGCTCAGTGCGGGTACACCTCCAGTTCCCAGAGCGAGAAGCCGTAGGAGGTGGCCCGGGTCAGCCCGATCATCCGCACGTAGCGGGCGCCGGTCGCGGCGAACCGGTCGTTGTCGGTGCCGCCGTCCCCGGCGGTGGTGGACCAGACCGTCCGCCAGGTGGCGCCGTCGGTGGAGACGTCGATCCGGTACGACCGGGCGTGCGCCGCCTCCCAGCGCAGCACCGCGCGGGCCGAGGTTGGTCAGGTCGTCGCCGCGGCGGGCCGGGAACGACACCACCTGCTGATAGGTCGGCCGGTTCTGCCAGGCGACGACGGGCTGCTTCAGCCCGCCCAGCGGGGACTGCATGATGGCGTCGGCGCACCACTGGTCGCCGGCCGCGCAGGTCGCGTCGCCGGGATAGACCTCGGTCGCCGGTCGGGCGGCGGCGCTGCGCAGCGTGTCCAGCAGGATCTGCCGGCAGGCGGCGAGGTCGCCGCCCCCGCAGTACCGGCGGTCCGATCCGCCGGGCGCCGGTTCGCCCAGCACCGCGCGCAGGTCGGCGTCGACGTACCCCCACCAGCCGTACTGGAACGACGAGCCCTTGTGCCCCTGCGCCTCGTTGGCCGAGGTGGGCAGGGTGGACTCGTCGCCGCGCTGCTGTCCGGACGGCGACTCGTTGATCTGCATGGCGTTGACCAGCGCCTGGTACAGCTCCGCGCCGAGGGGCGCCTTGAACTGGCCGTTGACCAGCAGCGGCCACCAGGCGTCG
>NZ_JAEVHN010000121.1:0-12978 GCF_016803375.1 Micromonospora sp. 4G55 | reverse complement strand
GGCGCGGCGGGCGGTGGTCGGCGCCTCCTCGGTCACCAGGCCGGCGGCGGCGAGGTCGGCGGCGAGCGCGCCGATGGTGCTCCGGTTGAGCCGGAGCCGACTGGTCAGCTCGGCGCGGGAGGTCGGGCCGTGCACGTGGACGTAGCGCAGCACGGCGCCGAGGTTCTGCCGGCGGATCTCCTCCTGGCTGGCGCCGGGCGCCGAGGCCGGCAGGAGTTCCGGGTTGCGGCCCTGCCGGGGTGGCCCGGACCGCATGGGTGTCGCCACGGTCAGGCCGCCTCCCGGTCGGTTGTGGGTGTCTGCCGGGGAGTACAACGAAGGGTCCCGGAAACGGACTTCCGGGACCCGACGTCGTGACTACCCGCTGGTGTTACTTGGTGAGCGGCGCCAGCTTCGGGTCGTTCGCGTACGCCTCGGCCGCGTTGGCCTTGGTCACGGCGACCGGCGGGAGCAGGTACGTGTCGACGACCTTGCTGCCGTTGTTGTACGACTTGGTGTCGTTGATCTCCGGCTTGTCACCGGCCTGGAGGGACTTCACCATCGCGATGGTCTGCTTGACCAGGTTCCGGGTGTCCTTGTTGATCGTCATGTACTGCTCGCCCTGCATGATCGACTTGACCGACTCGACCTCGGAGTCCTGACCGGTCACGACCGGGATCGGCTTGCCGGCACCCTTGATCGAGGTGATGATCGCGCGGGCCAGCGTGTCGTTCGGGGAGAGGACGCCGTCCAGCTGCTTGTTGCCGTAGGCGGAGGTCAGCAGCTGGTCCATGCGGGCCTGCGCACCCTCGGCCTTCCAGCCCTGGATGGCGGTCTGCTTGACCTCGGTCTGCTTCGAGGCGACGACGAGGTTGCCCTTGTCGATCTCCGGCTTGAGCACGCTCATCGCGCCGTTGAAGAAGACACCGGCGTTGTTGTCGTCCGGGGAGCCGGAGAAGAGCTCGACGTTGTACGGGCCGTTCGGCTTCTTGGCCTTCATGCCGTCCAGCAGGGCCTGGCCCTGGAGCTGGCCGACCTTGAAGTTGTCGAACGCGACGTAGTAGTCGAGGTCAGGGGTGTTGGTGATCAGCCGGTCGTACGCGATGACCTTCGCGCCGGCCTGGTGCGCCGCGGCGACCTGGGTCGACAGCTGCGCGGCGTCGGTCGCGCCGATGACGATGACCTTGGCGCCCTTGGTCACCATGGCGGTGATCTGAGCCTGCTGGTCGGCAACGGTGGTCGACGCGCCGGCGTACTGCACGTCGCTCTTGAAGCCGGCCTCCTTCAGGCCGTTGCTGAACAGGTCACCGGCGAGGACCCAGTTCTCCGAGGTCTTCGACGGCAGGGCGACACCGATCAGGGAGTCGGCCGCGAAGCCCTTGGTCGGGGTGTCCGAGCCACCGGACTCACCGTCACGGCCGGAGCCGCAACCGGTCAGGGCCAGCGTCGCGATGGCACCGATGGCCACCGTCTTGGCAAGCAGATTGCGCATGAGAGGGTAGTGCCCTTCTTCAGTGGTGATAGGGGAGAGGTCGGTGGCCGTCAGCCGGACACCGCGGTCTTGGCGGGCTCGCGCTCCGCCTCCGACACGGACGAGGGCGTACTGGGTGCGTCTCGGCGGAACGAGCGGGTGATGCTGCCGATGATCGAGAAGCGCCCCTGCTTCTTGTTGTAGACGTCGACCGCGACGGCCAGCAGCAGCACCAGGCCCTTGATGATCTGGACCTTGTCGGTGCCGACGCCCTGGAGCTGGAGACCGTTGTTGAGCACGGCCATCACCAGACCACCGACGATGGAGCCGCTGATGGTGCCGATACCGCCGGCGACGGCCGCGCCACCGATGAAGACCGCGGCGATCGCGTCCAGTTCCCAGCCGTTGCCGTCCTGGGGACCGGAGGCCGCCGAACGGGCCACGAAGATCATGCCGGCCAGCGCGGCCAGGATCGACATGTTCATCATGACGAAGAAGTTGACCCGCTTGAGCTTCACACCGGAGAGCTCCGCGGCGCGCGAGTTGCCGCCGACCGCGTAGATGTGCCGGCCGCCCGCAGTGTTGCGGGTGTAGAAGGAGTACGCCAGCACCAGCGCCACCAGGATGATCCCGGAGACCGGGAAGCTGGTGCCGACGCGACCGCTGGCGAAGCGCAGCGAGGCGAAGGCGATCACGCCGACCATCACCGCCAGCCGGAGCAGCGAGATCCACATCGGCGCCGGGTCGGCGTCCATCTCCCGGCGGGTCTTACGGGACTGCAGCTCCCGCCACACCACGGCCACGCAGGCGGCCAGGCCGAGCAGCAGGGTCAGGTTGTTGTAGCCGGTGTTCGGACCGACCTCGGGCAGGAAGCCCGAGCCGATGGTCCGGAACTCCTCCGGCACCGGGATGGTGTTCGCGTTGCCGATGTACTGGTTGCCGCCGCGGAAGAGCAGCATGCCGGCCAGGGTGACGATGAACGCCGGCACCCCGACGTAGGCGACCCAGAAGCCCTGCCAGGCGCCGATCGCCGCGCCGATGCCGAGGCCGAAGAGGATGGCGGCCGGCCAGGGCAGGTCCCACTCGGCCATCGACTTGGCCACCAGGATGCCGGCGATGGCGGCGACCGAGCCGACCGACAGGTCGATGTGCCCGGCGACGATCACCATCAGCATGCCGATGGCCAGGATGAGGATGTACGAGTTCTGCTGGAAGAGCGCGATCAGGTTGTCCGATCGCAGGGTCAGCCCGTCGGTCCAGACCTGGAAGATCAGAACGATCAACACCAGAGTGAAGATCATCCCGAACTGGCGGGCGTTGGAGGTGGTGCCTCCGAAGAGGTTCTTCTGCAGGTCCTTGATTCGGCTCATCGTGTCTGCATCTTCTTCGTAGAGGTCATCTGCTTCATGAGGGTCTCCGGGTCCGCATCCTCGCGGGCGATCTCGCCGGTGATGGTTCCTTCGAACACGGTGTAGATGCGGTCGCAGAGCCCGATCAGCTCAGGCAGTTCCGAGGAGATGACGACGACGCCCTTCCCCTGGTCGGCGAGCCGCTGGATGATGCCGTAGATCTCGTACTTGGCGCCCACGTCGATGCCGCGGGTCGGCTCGTCGAGGATCAGCAGGTCGGGGTCGGTGAACATCCACTTCGCCAGGACGACCTTCTGCTGGTTGCCGCCGGAGAGCTTGGAGACGCTCTCGTCGACCGACGGAGCCTTGGTCCGCAGCTCCCGGCGGTACCTCTCGGCCGCCTGGTACTCGGCGACCTCGTCGAGGACGCCGTGCTTGGAGATCTTGGACAGCTTGGCGGCCACCGTCGACGCCTTGATGTCGTCGAGCAGGTTGAGACCGATCGCCTTGCGGTCCTCGCTGACGTACGCCAGCCCGTGGTGGATCGCGTCCGCCACCGACTTGAGCACGATCTCCTTGCCGTCCTTGATGATCGTGCCCGACTCGTACACCCCGTAGGAGCGGCCGAAGACGCTCATCGCCAGCTCGGTGCGGCCCGCGCCCATCAGGCCGGCGAAGCCGACGATCTCGCCGCGGCGTACGACGAAGCTCTCGTTCTTGCAGACCTGGCGCTCGGCCGAGATCGGGTGCCGCACGTTCCAGTCGCGGACCTCGAAGAAGACCTCGCCGATCTTGGGCGTGTGGTCCGGGAAGCGGCTGCTCAGCTCGCGGCCGACCATGCCGCGCACGATCCGGTCCTCGTCGACCGCGCCCGCCTGGACGTCCAGGGTCTCCACGGTCCTGCCGTCGCGCAGGATGGTGATCTGGTCGGCGATCGCCTCGATCTCGTTCAGCTTGTGCGAGATCATGATCGAGGTGATGCCCCGTGCGCGGAAGCCGCGCAGCAGGTCGAGCAGGTGGCGCGAGTCCGCCTCGTTGAGCGCGGCGGTGGGCTCGTCCAGGATGAGCAGCTTGACGTCCTTGGCGAAGGCCTTGGCGATCTCCACCAGCTGCTGCTTGCCGACGCCGATGTCCTTGATCAGGGTGTCCGGGTCCTCCTGAAGACCGACCCGGGCCATCAGGTCCAGGGCCATCCGGTTCGCGGCCTTCCAGTCGATCGCACCCCGCTTGCGCGGCTCGTTGCCGAGGAAGATGTTCTCGGTGATCGACATGTGCGGGATGAGCGCGAGCTCCTGGTGGATGATCACGATGCCGGCGGCCTCGCTCGCCCGGATGTCGGAGAAGCGGGTCTCGGCGCCCTGGTAGACGATGTCGCCGTCGTACGTGCCGTACGGGTAGACGCCGCTGAGCACCTTCATCAGCGTCGACTTGCCCGCACCGTTCTCGCCGCAGATGGCGTGGATCTCACCGGCGCGAACCACGAGGTTGACGTCGGAAAGAGCCTTGACTCCTGGGAACTCCTTGGTGATGGAGCGCATTTCCAGGAGGATGGGCGCGTCGCTCATGACTTGCTGCACCTCGCCAACATCATGGATGCCTCTCGCTGGGTTAGGCCTCACGAGGTTTTGTTGCGTACCACAACTTATTCACGCGCGAAGGCGATCCGCAAGTTTCCAGTGCCCTGCCGTTGTAACAATCCGGCAATATGGAGTCCGGTCCCTGCCCCGGCTGACGCGGCTGTCTGGTTCCTCGGCGGCGGGGTGACGCGGTAGACATCGGCGGCTGTGGTGCCCGTCTCCGGCCCGAGCCGGTCCACCCCCGCCTCCGGGTCACCGGTCCATGACCTTGCGGCTGCGTGCCGATCCGGAAACGAAAAATTCCCCGGCGTACCCGCCGGGGAATCCTCGTTCGTCTTGTCGCGGAGCCCGCTCCTGCGATGTTGTGTGCCCCCGGCAGGATTCGAACCTGCGCCCCCGCCTCCGGAGGGCGGTGCTCTATCCCCTGAGCTACGGGGGCTCAGCGACCCGAGAAGAGTACCAAACCCCGTCCCGAACACCGAATCGGCACCCGGCGCCCCCTCCGTGTCCCTCGAATCCCGCGTTGATCATGAAGTTGTTGTCCCGACACCCCGTGCCCGCCGACAACAACTTATGATCAACGCGAGAAGGGCGGGGGTCAGGCGGCGGCCAGGGCGCGGCCGCAGCTGGGGAGGGGGTGCAGGACGATGCGGCGGGGGAGGCGGCGGGGCCACTCGTTCTTGGGCCACGAGCCGTCGACGATCAGGTGCACGGTGCGCTCCTCGGCGCCGCTGAGCCGCAGCACGAAGTCGCGGGGGAGCGGCGCGTCCACGCCGGGCGTGGTCACCATGAACCGGACCCGGCCCCGGGACGACACCGCGGAGATCACGTCCGCGGCCGGCATGGTGCCGCGCAGGCGTACCCGGCCGATCCAGTAGACCTCCGCGGAGTGCTCCTGGGCGGCGCGGGTGATCGCCGGGTACTCGCTGCGTACCCAGCGCTCGACCGCGCCGACGCAGAGCCCGCAGGCCCGCTCCCGCGGCTCCCGCGGACCCAACCCCCAGGCCCGCAGGTACGCCCCGACGGTGCCGGCGTCCATCGCCAGGTCGAACTGGCGCTGGATCAGCGTGGTCAGGCTCTGTCGCGTCCACAGCTCCTCGTCCAGCCCGAGCTCGTCGGGGTGGACGCCCCGCAGGACGTCGATCAGTTCGAGTTCCTGTTCGCGGCTGAGCGTTCCGGGCTCGCCCTGCCGGTGTCCGCGACGGACGGCTGCCACCGCTCCGTCACCGCCGATGGTGTGGCGCCGGCACCAGCTGGTGACCGAACGCCGCGCGTCTCTCAGTGCAACCCCCACGTCCTGCGCAACGAGCCCGAATCGCAACTGGTCACGATATGTGGGGAGAAAAGTCTCCAACGACCGCAATCGGTCGGAGCGACCAAAGACCGTCAAAAGGGCGTAAAGGGACACCCTGACGGATCGGAACGGACGGAGGCCCGCGTCCGCCGGGGCGGTACGCGGGTCTCCGTCGAGCCGGGTGCCGGGATCAGCCGCCCAGGCGCTTGAGGGCGTTCTGGAGGTTGACCAGGTCCGTCTGCTGGGTGTTCTTCATGGTCTGCGCGACCGTGAGCACGTCGTCGTCCCCGCCGTGGTCGAGGATGCCCTGGATCATGTGGATCCCACCCAGGTGGTGCTTGATCATCATGCGCAGGAAGAGCACGTCGAGGTCGTGTCCCTGCGCCGCGCGCAGCTGCGCCATCTCCTGCGGCGTCGCCATGCCGGGCATCAGCCCGTCGCGGAGGCTGTCCCGGCCGTCCGGCATCCAGGCCATCGCCGGCTCCGAGCCGGTCGGGTCCAGCCCCCACGACCGCAGCCAGGTCTGCATGGTGCCGATCTCGCCCTGCTGGCCGGTGGCGATGTCGCCGCCGATCTGGCGTACCTCCGGGTCGCTGCCCTTCTGGAAGGCGATCAGCCCCATCTCCACCGCCTGGGCGTGGTGGCTGGCCATGTCCCGGGCGAAGCCCGCCTCGGCCGAGCTGTCACCCGGTCGGGTGAGGCTCGGCGTCAGCAGGCCGCCCGCGTACCCGAGGAGGAGACCGACCACGACGGCGGCGGTCAGCGCGAGGAGGCCGTAGCGGCGCGCGGACCGCCGGCCACCGTCGTCGGTGGCCGGGGCCTCGTCGGCCGTGCTGTCCGCCGTCACGGGAGCGGTCATCGCCGTCCTTACTGCTGGGCGGGCTGCTGGAGGTCGCGCGGGGTGGTGCCGGTGGCGGTGATGCCCTGGCCGCAGTTGGCGTTCGGGCCCTCGACCGAGGCGTTGACCCGCAGCGTCTTGATGAAGTCGTCGATCCGGCTGTCGTCGGCGTTGTCGACCTTGAGCTGGTAGCCCCAGGCCTGCAGCGAGATCGGCTGGTCCAGCCCGTCGAACGGGCTGAGCATCAGCTTCTCCTTGCCCTGGACCTTGCTCTTCAGCGTCGCCACCTGGTCGGCCGGCAGGTCGGGGCGGTACGTGATCCAGACCGCGCCGTGCTCCAGGCTGTGCACCGCGTGCTCGCTGGCGATCGGGGCGTCGTAGACGTCACCCATGCAGTTCTGCCAGGCCGGGTTGTGCGGGCCGGCGACCGGCGGGTTGACGTCGTACTTGATCGCGCCCTGCTGGTGCTGGCCGCCCTGGACGAGCTTGGCGTCCTTCTTGCGGAAGTCGACGATGCCGTCGATGTCGGCGGCCCGCTTCTCCCACGGCTTGGAGCCCTGGAAGGCCGCGTACGCGCCGTACCCGATGATCGCCGCGGCGAGCACGCCGACGGCCACGAAGAGCGCGATCGGGCCCCAGGACCGGCCCTGGCTCACCTTGACCGGCGTGACCGGCTTGCGGGGGCCCTTGCCACCCGCGGTCTGGCGGGGGGAGCCCGCCGACTTGCCGGCCCCGGGCTTGGCGCCGGACGCGGGCCGGCCAGCCGCCGGCTTCTTGCCGGTGCTGACCACGGTCGGACGGCGCTCCGGGCCGCCCGGGGTGCTGATGCTCATGGTGCCTCGTCAGGTCGGTCGGTCAGGGGATTGGCGGGCCGGGTGACGCGAAGGGTCGCCGCCGAGTGCCCGAGTCTACCCCCGATAACATGGTTCGGTGACTCCCGCAGAACTCGCCGAGGTCGTCCTCTCCGCAGCCCACGCCGTCTTCACCGAGCGGGGCCTGGACCCGGCCGCGCTCCCGGCGCGGACGGCGGTGGAGCGACCGCGCAATCCCGAGCACGGCGACTACGCCTCGACGCTGGCGCTGCAGCTCAGCAAGAAGGTGGGGGTCCCGCCGCGGGAGCTGGCCGCCGCGCTCGCCAACCAGCTCGGCCGCGCCCCGGGGGTCAAGTCCGTGGAGATCGCCGGCCCCGGCTTCCTCAACATCCGGCTCGACGCCGCCGCCGCGGGCCAGCTCGCCCGGTCGATCGTCGAGGCCGCGCCGGGTACGGCCGCAGCGACGTCCTCGCCGGCCAGAAGATCAACCTCGAGTTCGTCTCGGCCAACCCCACCGGCCCGGTGCACATCGGCGGCGTCCGCTGGGCGGCCGTCGGCGACGCGCTGAGCCGGCTGCTCCGCGCCACCGGCGCCGACGTGGGCACCGAGTACTACTTCAACGACGCCGGCTCCCAGATCGACCGGTTCGCCCGGTCGCTGCTCGCCGCCGCGAAGGGCGAGCCGGCCCCCGAGGACGGGTACGGCGGCGCGTACATCGCCGAGATCGCCGAGCAGGTCCGGGCCGTCCGGCCGGACGTGCTGGAGCTGGACGACGCCGCCGCCCAGGAGGCCTTCCGGGTCGAGGGCGTCGCGCTGATGTTCGCCGAGATCAAGTCCTCGCTGCGCGCCTTCGGGGTGGAGTTCGACACCTACTTCAACGAGAAGGACCTGCACGACCGGGGCGAGCTGGACCTCGCCCTGGAGCGGCTGCGCGAGCAGGGCCACCTCTTCGAGGCCGACGGCGCGACCTGGCTGCGGACCACCGACTTCGGCGACGACAAGGACCGGGTGCTGCGCAAGTCCAACGGCGAGTGGACGTACTTCGCCGCCGACTGCGCCTACTACCTGGACAAGCGCGAGCGCGGCTTCGAGCGGGTCGTGATCATGCTGGGCGCCGACCACCACGGCTACATCGGCCGGATGAAGGCGATGGCGGCCTGCTTCGGCGACGACCCGGACCGCAACCTGGAGATCCTCATCGGCCAGCTGGTCAACCTGGTCCGCGAGGGCGCTCCGGTGCGGATGAGCAAGCGGGCCGGCACCGTGGTCACCCTGGAGGACCTGGTCGACGCGATCGGCGTGGACGCCTCCCGGTACGCGCTGGCCCGCTACTCCAGCGACTCCCCGATCGACATCGACGTCGAGCTGTGGACCCGGGCCACCCGCGACAACCCGGTCTACTACGTGCAGTACGTCGCCGCCCGGACGGCCAGCGTCGGGCGCAACGCCGCCGAGGTCGGGCTGACCCGTGGCGACGCCGCCGGCTTCCGGGCCGACCTGCTCGGGCACGAGAAGGAGAACGAGCTGCTCAAGGCGCTCGCCGAGTTCCCCGCCGTGGTGGCCACCGCCGCCGAGCTGCGGGGGCCGCACCGGGTGGCCCGCTACCTGGAGGAGCTGGCCGGGGCGTACCACCGGTTCTACGACAACTGCCGGATCCTGCCGCGCGGCGACGAGGAGGTCACCGACCTGCACCGGGCCCGGCTCTGGCTCAACGACGCGACGCGGGTGGTCATCGCCAACGGCCTGCACCTGCTCGGCGTCACCGCTCCGGAGAGGATGTGAGCATTCGTGCGCGCGCATGAGGCCGGTGCCCTGCACGGCGACATCGGCAGCCGGGGGCCGGCGTGGCTGCGTCCCCCGGTCGACGTCAACGCCCTGGTGCCGCAGCTGTGGCCGCGCAACGTGACGCGCGCCGACGACGGCGCGCTCGCCGTCGCCGGCCTGGGCGTCCGCGACATCGCGGCCGAGTACGGCACCCCGCTGTACGTCCTCGACGAGGACGACCTGCGCTCGCGCTGCCGCGACTTCCGCGCCGCCTTCCCGGATGTCGACGTCTTCTACGCGGGCAAGGCGTTCCTCTGCCGTGCCGTGGTCCGCATGATCGCCGAGGAGGGCCTGCACCTCGACGTCTGCACCGGCGGCGAGCTGGCCACCGCGCTGTCGGCGGGGATGCCGCCGGAGCGGATCGGCTTCCACGGCAACAACAAGTCCGTGGCCGAGCTGACCCGGGCGCTGGACGCCGGGGTGGGCCGGATCATCCTCGACTCGTTCACCGAGATCGACCGGCTCACCGCGCTGGCCCGCGAGCGTGGGGTACGCCCCGGCGTGCTGATCCGGGTCACCGTGGGCGTCGAGGCGCACACCCACGAGTTCATCGCCACCGCGCACGAGGACCAGAAGTTCGGCTTCTCGCTCGCCGGCGGGGCGGCCGCGGCGGCCGCCTTCAAGGTGCTCGACGAGGGCGTGCTCGACCTGCGCGGCCTGCACTCGCACATCGGGTCGCAGATCTTCGACGCCAGCGGCTTCGAGGTCTCCGCCCGCCGGGTGCTCGCCCTGCAGGCGCAGATCCGCGACGCCCGCGGGGTGGAGCTGCCCGAGCTGGACCTCGGTGGCGGCTTCGGCATCGCGTACACCACCCAGGACGACCCGGCCTCGCCGCAGGAACTGGCCAAGCGGCTGCGCAAGATCGTCGACGGCGAGTGCGCGGCGGAGCGGCTGGCCGTGCCACACCTGTCGATCGAGCCCGGCCGGGCGATCGTCGGCCCCGCGGTCTTCACCCTGTACGAGGTCGGCACGGTCAAGGACGTCGACGGCATCCGCACCTACGTCAGCGTCGACGGTGGGATGAGCGACAACATCCGCACCGCGCTCTACGACGCCTCGTACTCGGCCACCATGGCGAACCGGGCGTCGGTGGCCGAGCCGATGCTCGCCCGCGTGGTGGGAAAGCACTGTGAGTCCGGGGACATCGTGGTGAAGGATGAATTCCTGCCCGCCGACGTGCAGCCCGGAGATCTTGTCGCGGTGCCCGGCACGGGCGCGTACTGCCGCAGCATGGCCAGCAACTACAACCACGTGCCCCGCCCCCCGGTGGTCGCGGTGCGGGACGGCCGGGCCCGGCTGATCGTCCGGCGGGAGACCGAAGAGGACCTGCTCGCTTTGGATGTGGGATGACGTCACCTGTGCGTTTGGCGCTGCTCGGCTGCGGGACCGTGGGCAGCGAGGTGGTCCGGTTGCTGCACGAGCAGTCGGCCGACCTCGCCGCCCGGATCGGCGCCCCGCTGGAGATCGCCGGCATCGCCGTACGCCGGGTCGGGCGCGACCGCGGTGACCTGCCGGTCGACCCGGCGCTGTTCACCACCGACCCGCTCGGGCTGATCAAGCGCGACGACGTGGACGTGGTGGTCGAGGTGGTCGGCGGCATCGAGCCGGCGCGCGGCTGGCTGGTCGAGCCCTGCGGGCCGGCAAGAGCGTGGTCACCGCCAACAAGGCGCTGCTCGCCGAGGACGGTGCGGCCCTGCACGACGCGGCCGCCGAGGGCGGCGCCGACCTCTACTACGAGGCCTCGGTGGCCGGGGCGATCCCGCTGCTGCGCCCGCTGCGCGACTCGCTGCACGGGGACCGGATCAACCGGGTCACCGGCATCGTCAACGGCACCACCAACTTCATCCTCTCCGCGATGGACGCCACCGGCGCCGGCTTCGCCGAGGCGCTGGAGGAGGCCACCGAGCTCGGGTACGCCGAGGCGGACCCGACCGCCGACGTGGAGGGCTTCGACGCCGCCGCCAAGGCCGCCATCCTCGCCTCGCTGGCGTTCCACACCCGGGTCACCGCCGCCGACGTGCACCGCGAGGGGATCACCGAGGTGACCGCCGCGGACGTGGCCAGCGCCCGGGCGATGGGCTGCACGATCAAGCTGCTCTGCATCGCGGCCCGGGGCGCCGACGCCGCGGGCCGGGAGACGGTCAGCGTGCGGGTGCACCCGGCGATGATCCCGCTGACCCACCCGCTGGCCAGCGTCGGCGACGCGTTCAACGCGGTCTTCGTCGAGGCCGAGGCGGCCGGGCAGCTGATGTTCTACGGCCGGGGCGCCGGTGGCGCGCCGACCGCCAGCGCCGTCCTCGGCGACGTGGGTGGCGGTGGCCCGCAACCGGCTCGCCGGGGCACGGGCGGCCAGCGAGTCCGCGTACGCCGACCTGGCGGTGCGGCCGATGGGGGAGGCGCTGACCCGCTACCACATCAGCCTCGACGTGGCCGACCGTCCGGGTGTGCTGGAGGCGGTGGCCGGCGTGTTCGCCCGGCACGAGGTCTCCATCGCCACCGTGCGGCAGGGCCCGGCGGGCGGCGGGCCGGCCGGTCGGGGCTCCGACGCCGAGCTGGTCATCGTCACCCACGTCGCGCCGGACGCGGCGCTCGCCGCGACCGTAGGCGAGCTGCGCGGGCTGGACATCGTCGGATCGGTGACCAGCGTGCTGCGGGTGGAGGGCGGGCAGTAGGGCGTCCCGTCCAGTGGGTGGCGGCGGGTGCGCCGGTCGCCGCCCCGGCCGGCTGGTCCAGGCTTGAGACACCCCCCGAACGGAACGGGGCGAGGCGAGGAGAGCGACATGTGGCGCGGTCTGATCGAGACGTACCGGGACCGGCTGCCGGTCACCGACGCCACTCCCGTCGTCACCCTGCACGAGGGGAACACCCCGCTGCTGCCCGCGCCGGTGCTCTCCGCCCGGCTCGGCTGTGACGTGCACCTGAAGGTTGAGGGGGCCAACCCGACCGGCTCGTTCAAGGACCGCGGCATGACCGTCGCGGTGTCCAAGGCGGTCGAGGCGGGCGACAAGGTGATCATCTGCGCCTCCACCGGCAACACCAGCGCGTCCGCCGCGGCGTACGCGGCCCGCGCCGGGATCACCTGCGCGGTGCTGGTGCCGCAGGGCAAGATCGCGCTGGGCAAGCTCGCCCAGGCGCTGGTGCACGGGGCGAAGCTGCTCCAGGTCCAGGGCAACTTCGACGACTGCCTGTCGCTGGCCGCGAAGCTCGCCCAGGACTTCCCGGTGGCGCTGGTCAACTCGGTCAACCCGGACCGGCTGCACGGCCAGAAGACCGCCGCCTTCGAGATCGTCGAGGCGCTCGGCGACGCCCCCGACATCCACTGCCTGCCGGTCGGCAACGCCGGCAACATCTCCGCGTACTGGATGGGCTACGGCGAGGACCTGGCCGCCGGCAACGCCACCCGCGCCCCGAAGATGTACGGCTTCCAGGCCGCCGGCGCCGCGCCGATCGTGACCGGCCAGGTGGTGCACGAGCCGTCCACGATCGCCACCGCCATCCGGATCGGCAACCCGGCGAGCTGGACGAAGGCGGTCGACGCCCGGGACGCCTCGCAGGGGCTGATCGCGGCGGTCAGCGACCGGGAGATCCTGTCGGCGTACCGGCTGCTCGCCCGGGAGGTGGGCGTCTTCGTCGAGCTGGGCAGCGCGGCCAGCGTGGCCGGCCTGCTCCAGCAGGCCGCGGCGGGCCGGGTCCCGCCCGGTTCCACGGTCGTCTGCACGGTCACCGGCCACGGCCTCAAGGACCCGGAGTGGGCCATCTCCACCGCCCCCGCCCCGCTCACCATCGCCAACGACCCCCTCGCCGCCGCCCGCTCCCTCGACCTCGCCTGACCCG